>JAHDHO010000041.1 GCA_020631275.1 Polaribacter sp.
ATTTTCAAATTATCAATTATCATTATAATATAAAACTTCAAAAATAAAATTTAGAGATTAAAAAGCGATTAATTAAGTAAAAAAATAAAATGTAATATCAAGTTAATGAATAGTTTATAATTTTACTATTTAACCATTTATTAATATGTAATCGATCCATTTTAAAAATCATCAATAAAATCGTACTTTTGCATTTGCAAAAATCATAAAAATGGTCGCAGAAAAAAAGGTAGCTTTTTATACTTTAGGTTGTAAACTTAACTTCTCTGAAACATCTACAATAGCTAGAAATTTTGTAAATGAAGGATTTGAACGTGTAGAGTTTGAAGAAAAAGCAGATGTATATGTAATTAATACATGTTCAGTTACAGACAATGCAGATAAACGTTTTAAATCTATCGTAAAAAATGCCTTAAAGAAAAATGATGAAGCTTTTTTAATAGCTGTTGGTTGTTACGCGCAACTAAAACCAGAAGAATTAGCTGCAGTAGATGGTGTAGATTTAGTTCTTGGCGCTACAGAAAAATTTAATGTTACTTCTTACATTAATGATTTAACAAAAAATAATGTAGGAGAAGTACACTCATGTGAAATTTCTGATGCAGATTTTTATGTGGGTTCTTATTCTATTGGAGACAGAACAAGAGCATTTTTAAAAGTTCAAGACGGTTGCGATTATAAATGTACTTATTGTACTATACCACTCGCAAGAGGAATCTCTAGAAGTGATACCTTAGAAAATGTAATTTCTAACGCAAAAGAAATTTCTTCTAAAGGTATTAAAGAAATTGTTTTAACTGGTGTAAATATTGGTGATTATGGTAAAGGTGAGTTTGGTAACAAAAAGCATGAACATACCTTTTTAGAACTTGTTAAAGAACTAGATAAAGTAGATGGAATTCATCGTTTAAGAATCTCATCCATAGAACCAAATTTATTAAAAGATGAGACTATAGATTTTGTTTCTAAATCTTCTTCTTTTGTACCTCATTTTCATATTCCTTTACAATCTGGTAGTGATGTTTTATTAAACAAAATGAAACGTAGATACTTAACAAATACATATACAAACAGAGTTACTCGTATTAAAGAAGTAATGCCAAATGCCTGTATTGGTGTAGATGTTATTGTAGGTTTTCCTGGTGAAACAGAAGAATTGTTTTTAGAAACCTATAATTATTTAAACGAAATGGATATTTCGTACTTACATGTTTTTACCTATTCTGAAAGACCAAATACAGAAGCTGTAGAATTTGATGGAGTTGTACCAAAAAAAGTAAGAGCAAAAAGAAGTAAAATGCTAAGAGGGTTATCTGCAAAAAAGCGCAGAGCTTTTTATGAAACCCAAATAGGTAATACTTTAACCGTTCTATTTGAAAGTGAAAATAAAGAAGGATATATACATGGTTTTACAGAAAATTACGTAAAAGTTAAAACTCCATGGAATCCGGCATTGGTAAATACACTTCATAAAGTAGTCTTAACTGAAATAGATGAAGACGGTTCTGTAAGATTGGATTTTATAAATCTTTAAGATTAAATTAACATTAAGAAAAAGTAAATTTGGCACTTATTTTGATGCTATAATTTTAAAAAAACACTTATAATTTAAATGAATAAAACCCCTATATATTTTATGCCTGGTCTAGCGGCAGGCCCAGAAATTTTTGAAAATTTAGAATTAGATCCAGAAAAATATACTTTTCATTATTTAAAATGGATAAAACCACTGGCTTTAGAAGAAGATATAGATAATTATGCATGTAGATTAAGTGATGAAATCAAAGAAAAAAATCCTGTTTTGGTTGGTGTATCTTTTGGCGGAATTATGGTGCAGGAAATTGCCAAATTTGTAAACCCTAAGAAAGTAATTATTATTTCTAGTGTTAAAAATCAAGAAGAATTACCTAAAAAATTTAAGTTTGCAAAATTTACTAAAGTATATAAATTTTTCCCTACTAAAGTAGTTGAAAACTTTGAAGATTATGCAAGATATTTTCTTGGTAAATCTTTAAAGAAAAAAGCAGATTTATATAAAAAATACCTTTCTGTTAGAAATAAAAAATACCTTAAATGGTCTATTTATAACGTATTAAAATGGGAACAAATTAATCCTTTAGAGGATGTTGTGCATATTCATGGAACAAAAGACACAGTTTTCCCTATTAAAAATATAAAAAACGCAATAGAAATCAAAGGAGGAACACACATCATGATTTTAACGAAAGCAAAAAAAATATCAAAAATTATTGATGATGTTTTAACTTTTTAAACTAAAGTGTTTTCCATACATTTATAGTAAAATTGATATTATGAAATCTTTACAACGTATATTTTCTTTATTAAGTGTAACTCTTATTACAATCGTTTTCTTTAATGGTGTACATAAATCTGATACAGATCCAGAAACACTTACACATAGAACTTACAAAATTAAATCTCTTAAATTACCCGAAGGATTAAATTTAGCAGGAGAAAGAGTTCCTTTAGAGATTAATGATGTTAGAGAAAGAATGGAACGTGAATTACTTGTAAATACTTATTGGCAATCAAATGGATTGTTACTAATAAAGAGAGCTAATAAATATTTTCCTGTACTAGAACCGCTCTTAAAGAAATATAACTTACCAGGTGATTTTAAGTTTTTAGCTTTAGCAGAAAGCGGCTTTACAGATGAAACTTCTTCTGTAGGTGCTGCTGGTATGTGGCACTTTATGAGAACAACGGGTAAGGAATACGGTTTAGAAATTAATAAAAATGTAGATGAACGTTACAATATCGAGAAATCTACAAAAGTTGCTGCAGAATACTTAAAAAAATCTAAAAAAAAATTAGGTTCTTGGACGTTAGCTGCTGCTGCATATAATGCCGGTAATTATGGTGTTTCTAAAAGATTAGAAACACAACAGGTAAATAATTATTACGATGCTTTACTTCCTGATGAAACAGAACGTTACATTTTTAGAATAATTGCTTTAAAAGAGATCATATCGAATCCAAGGAAATATGGATTCGTTTTCGAAGAGTCTGATCTTTATACTCTAGAAAAAACAAGAACTGTTAAAGTTGATACTGTTATTACCAACTTAACTAACTTTGCCAAAAACTATGGAATGAATTATAAAGAATTAAAAATTCATAACCCTTGGTTAAGAGAAAACAAATTAAATAATAAAAGTAGAAAGCTTTATGAAATTAAAGTTTTGGACAAATAAAAAGAAAATCTTAATCTAATATATTCTTTATTCTACCAACTAAACCAGATTCTAATTGTACTTTTATTCCGTATGGATGATTTTTAGATTTGGTTAATATTTTCTGAACAACACCTTTAGTTAATTCACCAGAAGCTTGATGATGTTTTTGTACAATTTCTACAAAAATACCTATCTGTATATTTTTTCTTTGCCTACCATCTTTCATACTGTTCTTTTAAGGACTAAAAATAAAAAAAGCCTATCAATTATTGATAGGCTTTTAGATAAAAATTTAACTAGTAATAATATATAATTATATAACTCTTACGTTTACTGCGTTTAATCCTTTTCTTCCATCTTGTAAGTCAAACTCAACTTCATCGTTTTCACGAATTTCGTCAACTAAACCTGACACATGTACAAAATGTTCTTTGTTTGTTCCTTCTTCAGTGATGAATCCGAATCCTTTAGATTCATTGAAAAATTTTACGGTACCTTTATTCATTATAATAATATTAAATGTGTTGCTTGTTTAATTACGAACAACGTTTATTGAGTTACAAAGATAATGCCAATAAAATTAAATAACCAAGTTTATTTACTTTTATTTTAGAAAATAACTTAAATACTGGCAATTAGTGCTTTAACACTATTAAATTCTGCAATAATTTCGTCTAAAACTTCTTTAGCTGGTTTAATTTTATGTATTAATCCGGCTACTTGCCCTATTTCTAATTCGCCATTTTCTAAATCACCTTCAAACATTCCTTTTTTTGCACGTGCTCTACCTAAAAGATCTTTAATTTCATCTAACGTTGGATTTTGTTGATATAATTCTTGTATTTGATTGTAAAAATTGTTTTTAACCAACCTAACTGGTGCCAATTCTTTTAGAGTTAATTGTGTACCACCATCTTTTACATCAACAATTGTATTCTTAAAATTAATATGTGCAGAAGATTCTTCTGTAGCTGCAAATCTACTTCCAATTTGCACTCCATCTGCACCTAAAATCATTGCAGCAAGCATTCCTCTACCCGTTCCAATTCCTCCTGCTGCAATAACCGGAATTTTTAATTGCTCTTTAACCATTGGTATAAGCGTAAAAGTTGTTGTTTCTTCTCTACCATTATGTCCACCAGCTTCAAAACCTTCACAAACTACGGCATCTACACCTGCTGCTTCAGATTTTAAGGCAAACTTTACAGAACTAACAACATGAACAACGGTAATACCTTTTTCTTTTAAATACGAAGTATAAGTTTTAGGGTTACCAGCAGAAGTAAAAACTATCTTCACTCCTTCTTCAATAATAATTTCTATTATTTTTTCAATATCAGGATATAACATTGGTACATTAACACCAAATGGTTTTGTAGTTGCTTTTTTACATTTCTGAATATGTTCTCGCAAAACCTCTGGATACATCGAGCCTGCACCAATTAAACCTAAACCACCTGCGTTAGATACTGCCGCTGCTAATTTATAACCAGACACCCAAATCATTCCACCTTGAACTATAGGGTATTTAATTTTAAATAATTCTGTTATTTTGTTTGTCATTTTATTCTTTAATAAATTTTAATAATTTAAAAAAACTACCATTATTAATTTTCAATAAGTAAACTCCTGATTGTAAACCAGAAACATCTAGATTTAACTTGTTTTTAAAAGTTAAAACTTTACTTCCTAGAGTTGTAAAAACATCTACACTCATCTCATCTACATTTAAATTATTAATATTGATTTTAAGAGTATTTAAAACAGGGTTTGGAGAAATTTCTAAATTATCTAAAGTATTACTTTCTGTAGATAAACTAACTAAAAAACTATTGTAAGCAGTTTCAAAATTAGGAATTCCGAAACCATGTTGATCTGTTGGATTAGTATATCTATCAGCAGATTCTATTATAGACTGTTTTAACTTTTGAATTCGATTGTTTAATTGTTTAGCCCGATGTTTTTTGTTTGAGGTTTTAAAAATTATATTTCCTGTGTCATTTAAACAAGCTATTAAACCTGCCATTATTGGTGCAGAAAAAGAAGTACCACTAACACTTGAAACAGAATTATCTATATGATTGATAATAGCTGATGCAGTACCTTGTGCTAAAATTTCTGGTTTAATTCTTCCATCAGAACTTGGGCCAAAAGAACTAAAACTAGATATATTTCCATCTTTATCTACAGAACCTACAGTAATTACAGATGAAGCATCTGCAGGTGCCGTAATATATTTCCATGAATCATTACCGGAATTTCCTGCTGAGTTCACAACTAAAATTCCGCGGTTTGCAGCAATTTCTGCTCCTCTAGATATAAATGTAGTTTTTCCATCCATATCGTTATAATTATAGCTGTAATCTGGATTATCGAATGTAGAATAACCTAAAGATGTATTTATCACATCTACCCCTAAACTGTCTGCTCTTTCTGCTGCTTCTACCCATAATGTTTCTTCTAAAGGTACTTCTACAGATGCATTTTCTGTTCTAAATAAGTAGAATGAAGCATCTGGGGCTGAACCTACAAATTCATTTTCTATATAACCACCAATTGTAGAAAGCACATTTGTACCGTGATTATGACCTGAATAAAAATTTGTACTTCTTTCTACAAAATCATAACCTCCTAAAATCTTATTATTATCTCTTAATCTTTGAAATGCCTGTAATGTATTTACATTTGGAAAACCTGCATCAATAACTGCTATTATTTGATTTTTTGCGGTTAAATTAATTCCGTGTAAAAAATCTCCTTTTAACATTTCTATCTGATTTTTAGTACTTCCGTAAGTAAAATCAGTCATAGAATTATTAAATTTATTCTGATGATTTGGTTTAATTTTCTTCCCTTTTTTAGCAGACTGATTTAGAGATTTATTTGCAAATTCTATGCTCTCTATAAAATTCAGATTCTGTTTTGCTGTTTCAATATCAACCTGTGTTCCTTGAACATGAACTGCATTTAACCATTTAGAAGTACCTAAAACAGTAATACCGTTAATAGACTTTAAAGTTTCTAAATATGTCTTTTCTATAGGTACATCAATTTGAGTAACTTCTATATTAAGTTTATTTCTTCTATCTAATGCTCTTTGAGATAACATTAAAAGTGGGGTTTCTAAATATGTTGCTGCACTAGGTTTATCTTTTAAAAATAACCAAGCATCTTCTTGTGCCTTTGCTTGAAAAAAAGTTATAGCAAATAAAAAAAGTAGTAATTTCTTCATGTTTTCGAAATTACTACTTTTTTATGATTATATAAATCTAAAACCTACGAAATTACTCCTGATCCAAGCAATTCTTCATCTAGATACCAAGCTACAAATTGCCCTTCTTGTATTGCAGATTGTTTATTTTTAAATTCTACATATAAACCGGTTTTAACTTTATGCAAAGTAGCGTTTTCTAAAGTTTGTCTATATCTAATTCTTGCTTCTACCTCTAATGTTTCACCAGTTTTTAGAGTTAAATCTTCCCGAATCCAATGAATTTCTTCATTAGAAACAAATAAGACATTTCTATATAAGCCTTGGTGACTTTTACCTTCACCTGTATAAATAACATTCTCATTTACATCGGTTTCAATAACATATAAAGCCTCTTTTGTTCCGCCAACATTTAAGCCTTTACGCTGGCCTTTTGTGTAATAATGAGCTCCTTGATGCTTACCAACTACTTTTCCGTCTGTTTTATGATACGAAAACTTAGTAGCGTAATATTTTAGGGATTCTTCTTTATTTTTAAATTCTGGTGATGGTTTTGTATACTGTTCAAAATCCGAAGGAATTGTAACAATTTCACCAGCTTTAGGTTGTAATTTTTGTTGTAAAAACTCTGGTAAACGAACTTTACCAATAAAACATAAACCTTGAGAATCTTTCTTTTCTGCTGTAATTAAGTCAGCTTCTTTTGCAATTTCTCTAACTTCTGGTTTTGTTAACTCACCAATAGGAAATAAAGCTTTACTTAATTGTTCTTGCGATAATTGACATAAAAAATAAGATTGGTCTTTATTATTGTCTTTACCTGCTAATAATTTATACACAGATTTACCATCTATAATTTCTTCTCCTTTTCTGCAATAATGACCAGTTGCAACATAATCTGCACCTAATTTTAAGGCAATGTCCATAAAAACATCAAACTTAATTTCTCTATTGCACAGTACATCTGGGTTTGGTGTTCTTCCTTTAGAATATTCATCGAACATATAATCTACAATACGCTCTTTATATTGTTCGCTTAAATCTACTACTTGAAACGGTATCCCTAACTTTTCTGCAACAATCATTGCATCATTACTATCTTCTAACCATGGACACTCATTAGAAATTGTAACAGAATCATCGTGCCAATTTTTCATAAAAAGCCCAATAACTTCGTAACCTTGTTCTATTAACAAATGCGCAGTAACACTAGAATCTACACCTCCAGAAAGACCAACAACTACTCTTTTCATTATCTAATTTTGAGTTTGCAAATGTACGAATTAGAAATGGTTTTTAAAGATTGAAAAAATTGATAGATATATTGATTTATGTTATCTATTAATTTTCTTTTTTTCGGGTAAACGTATTTTTTTTCTTTTTATCTAAATCTGTAGCAATTTCACCATCTAAATAATACTCCCATTTACCAACTCGCATGCCATTTTTATAAGTTCCGGTTTCTTTTAAATTACCATTCAATTCAAAATACTTTGCTAACCCGTTAGGTTTTCCTTCTTTATAAGTAACTTCTTCAATTAAAACTCCTTTACTAGAGTATTTACTAGTTACACCATCTAACAATCCGTTTTTATAAGTGGCAAATTCAGTAACCTGCCCGTTTGGATAATATACTAGTTGCTCACCTTCGAGTTTGCCATTTTTATAATTTTCTTCCGACATCAAAGTTCCGTCAGGATAAAAATATTGCCAATTCCCTACTCTTTTTCTATCATTTAAAACGCCTTCAGTTTTAATTTTTCCTTTTAAAGTATAAAATTGAACAAAAAGAGAATCAGAATCTTCAAAAAAAGTTTTTATAATAATAGGATGCTCAGAAGAACTAATGTCGTAAAACTTAAAAACACCAACTTCTTTTCCGTTTTTAAACTGGCCAGTGTAACGCAAACGTTTGTTTGGATAATATTTTTTCCAAACACCAGTTCTTTTCTTATTTACATCAAACTGATTTATTTTTTGAGCATTGATTCTTTCACTTGCTAAAAAACAAGAGAAAAAGCATAAAATCAAAAACAGTCTTTTTATATTTATCATTTAAACAAAAATTTTAAAACAAATATACATTAATAGTGCCAAATTCGAATTTACTTTATATTACAGATCAACTTAATAATATGGCAAATCCTAAAAGAGATAACCGCCAAAGAGTTGCAAATATTGTATTGGATAATCCAGATTTTTTTAAGGATTTGGTAACTATTACTTTTAATGTTGATGATAAACTATCTATTAAAGCTGCTTGGATTTTAGAATGGATCTGTACACATCATCATTTAAATTGGATTTTACCACATCTAGATACTTTTACAACTAACATTTACAATGTAAAATTTGATAGTGCTATTAGGCCTTGTGCTAAAATTTGTGAACATTTAGCAACTGCTTATTACGCTAAAAAAGAAAATGATGTTCAGAAAACATTAACTAAAAAACATATAGACAACATCGTAGAAGCTGGATTTGATTGGTTAATAACTCCTCAAAAAATTGCTGTTAGAGCTTATACAATGAATACTTTGTACTTTTTCGGTTTAGAAAAAGAATGGATTCATCCAGAATTAAAACATTTAATACAAACAAAAATTATTCACGAAAGCAAAGGTTGTAAAGCTCGCGGAAATCACATTTTAGCATTGATAGAAAAACATCAAAAATCGAGTTTATAAATCTGTTTAATTGTCTATTTTTGCAATTAACAACATAACTAAAAAATGAACTTAACAAAATTAAATGCCATCTCTCCTATTGATGGTCGTTATAGAGGTAAAATTGATAAACTAGCAAACTATTTTTCTGAAGAAGCTTTAATTAAATATAGAGTTCGAGTAGAAATAGAATATTTTATCGCTTTATGCGAAATTCCTTTACCACAATTAGAAAGTTTTGACAATTCTCTTTTTGAAGAATTACGCAAAATTTATACAGAATTTACAGCCGAAGATGCTCAGAAAATTAAAGATATCGAAAGCATTACAAACCATGATGTAAAAGCTGTAGAGTATTTTATTAAAGAAAAATTTGATGCTTTAAATTTACAAGAATTTAAAGAGTTTATTCACTTCGGATTGACATCTCAAGACATCAATAATACTGCTGTTCCGCTTTCTATTAAAGAAGCAATGAATGATGTTTATGTACCTCAATATTTTGAAGTTTTAGAAAAACTACAAGAATTGGTTACAGAGTGGGCAGATATTTCTATGTTGGCCAGAACTCATGGTCAACCAGCTTCTCCTACAAGATTAGGTAAAGAAATAGAAGTTTTTGTGGTACGTTTAAAAGAACAATTTAATTTATTAAATGATATACCAAGTGCAGCTAAATTTGGCGGAGCAACTGGTAATTACAATGCACATAAAGTAGCTTATCCGGCTATAGATTGGAAAGAATTTGGAACTTCTTTTGTTCAAGAAAAACTAGGTTTACAGCATTCTTTTCCAACAACTCAAATAGAACATTACGATCATATGGCTGCGTTGTTTGATACTTTAAAACGTATTAATACAATTATTATAGATTTAGACAGAGATTTCTGGACCTATGTTTCTATGGATTATTTTAAGCAAAAAATTAAAGCTGGTGAGGTAGGTTCATCTGCAATGCCACACAAAGTTAACCCAATTGACTTCGAAAATTCTGAAGGAAATTTAGGTTTAGCAAATGCTATTTTCGAACACCTTTCTGCTAAATTACCAATTTCTAGACTACAAAGAGACTTAACAGACAGTACAGTTTTACGTAATGTTGGTGTACCTTTTGGTCATACAATTATTGCTTTTACATCTACTCTAAAAGGTTTAAATAAATTGTTATTAAACAAAGAAAAGTTCGAGCAAGATTTAGAAAATAATTGGGCTGTTGTAGCAGAAGCAATACAAACAATTTTAAGAAGAGAAGCGTATCCTAACCCTTACGAAGCTTTAAAAGGTTTAACTAGAACAAACGATAAAATAAATCAAAATTCTATTGCTAATTTTATAGACACATTAGAAGTTTCTGATGAAATTAAAAACGAATTAAAAGCAATTACACCAGCAAATTACACAGGTATTTAAGATGAAAACAGAAAAAAGAATAGAGAAAAAGGAGGTTTTAAAATTTATTTTAGAAAAAAGAAAAGCAATGTTCTTATCTCTTTTTTCTTGTTTCTTTTTATTGATATTAACTTCTTGTAAATCAGAAAAAGGTGATCCAGATAGATTTAAACAAGGTGTATTCGAAATTCCTGCCGGAGATGGTTATAGTAAAACTAAAATTACTAGAATCGATAGTTTACAAATAGAAGAGTATGATAAAATTGTAAGTATTTCTACGGATAGTTTAACTACAGAAAAAAGAATTAAACATATAGACACTTTATATATTAAATGGAAAAGTAACTTTTTCTATTCTTTAAAAATGAAATCACCTAAAAAGCAATTAGACAAAGATGCTATCTATGTACAAATTACAAAGATAAAAGACAGTTCTTACGACTTTTCTGCTAAAATAGGATTCAGTAAATTTTTAACAGACGGTACTATTTATAAAATAAAATAATATGGAAATATTTCTAAATGCAGATACATGGGTTGCACTTTTAACGTTAACTTTTTTAGAAATAATTCTAGGAATAGATAATATTATTTTTATTTCTATATCTGCAAACAAATTGCCAAAACACCAAGTAAGAAGAGCAACACTACTTGGTTTAGCTTTGGCTATGATAACAAGAATCGTTCTATTATTTGGTGTTTCTTATTTAATTGCTTTAAAAGATCCTTTTTTAAAAATAGATATAGATTGGTTTAAAACAGGCATAACCGGTCAAAGTATAATTTTATTTTTAGGAGGTTTATTTCTACTTTATAAAAGCACAAAAGAAATAAGACAAAAAGTAGAAAACACAAACGAAGATGAAGTACTAAAATCACCAAAAGTAATTTCTTTTTCTAGTGTAATTATTCAAATAATATTAATAGATATTGTTTTTTCTTTTGATAGTATTCTTACCGCAGTTGGTATGACTAACGGAATCGAAGGCGCACTTATTATCATGATTATTGCAGTAATTGTCTCTATTCTTATTATGATGATTTTTTCTAAACCAATAAGTAATTTCGTAAACAAAAATCCAACAATTCAAATGTTGGCACTTTCTTTTCTAATTTTAATTGGTTTTATGCTTATAACAGAAGCAGCACATTTATCGCATACAGAAATTTTTAACAAAACTGTAGGAGCCATACCTAAAGGATATTTGTACTTTGCAATCGCATTTTCTTTAGGAGTAGAAATGCTGAATTTAAAAATTAGAAAAAAGTAATTTTATCAAGGATTTTAAACAACATATCAGTTTTTTGTTTTTGTTGGTATTGATGTTTCCTGCATCTATACAAATTACACACGCATTAGAAAATCATGACCATGTAGTTTGTTCGTCAAAAGTAGAGCAACATATTCATCAAGATTCTTTAAATTGCGATGAACTACACAAACAATTAATAATATTTAATTTTACTTTTAATTCTTTCGAATTAGCAGAAACAGAAATTTATAAAACTGACTTTCTATCAAAAAATATTCGATTGAAAGAAGTTACTGTTTCTAAAAAATCTTCGAGAGCACCACCAGAGTTTACTATTTAAAACTTTTATATACACTATATATACACTATCCCTAATTAATTATATATCTATTTATTTTTTTGGGTAACTCTTCTATTTAATAGTAAAATCGATACAATGAAATTATATTTAAAACTGCTATTTTTAATGGCATTTATATCTGTGAATGCACAAAATAGCATTTCTGGAAAAATTACAGGCACTAATAACAACGCTTTAATTGGTGTAGAAATTCATGCACAAGAACTTCACAAAGGAACCATAACCAATACTGATGGTTTTTATGAATTAAAAAACATTCCAAACGGAAAAATCAAATTAACATTTACATATTTAGGTTATAAAACAGTATCTAAAAATGTAAATTTAAACGATAACAACCAAGAAATTAATCTACAATTGGTAGAAACATTTTATGAGATTGATGAAATAATTGTTTCTACTCCTTTTAATCAATTACAGTCAGAAAATGTGATGAAAGTTGAAAGACTTTCTGCCAATAAATTACAAAAATTAGGGGCAACAACTTTATCCGAAGGAATTGTAAACATAGCTGGTGTTTCTCAAATTTCTACAGGAAATTCTATAGGAAAGCCTGTTATTAGAGGTTTAAGTGGCAACAGAGTTTTGGTTTATACACAAGGAATTCGTTTAGAAAATCAGCAATTTGGTGGCGAACACGGTTTAGGTATTAATGATGCTGGTATTGGTTCTATCGAAGTTATTAAAGGACCTGCATCATTGCTTTATGGTTCTGATGCTTTAGGTGGGGTTTTATACCTAAATCCAGAAAAATTTGCTTCTTCAAATAAAACAGAAGTAAATATTAATCAACGTTATTTTAATAATACGTTAGGTACAAATACATCGGTAGGTGTAAAAAGTTCTCTAGAAAATTGGAAGTTTTTAGCAAGAGGAACCTATGCAAATCATGCAGATTATAAAATCCCAACAGATGAAAGAGTTACAAATACGCGTTTTAATGAAAAGGATTTTAAATCTGGAATTGCATATTCTAAGAACAAATTTACATCAGAATTAAGATATAACTACAACAAATCTAATTTAGGTTTAACCGAAGGTATTGGTTTACAATCGACTAGTAATGATTTACTAGAACCGTTTCAAACAATAGACAATCATATAATTAGTTCACATAATCACTTCTTTTTTGGTGATTCTAAATTAGACATCGATTTAGGTTATACTTTTAATGATAGACAAGAGTTTGAAGAACATGAAGAGCACGATGACCATGATGATGATGAACATGAAGATGAAGACGACCACGATCATGACCACGGGGACGAAGATTATGATGAGGAACATGAAGAAGCTGCTTTAAGAATGAAATTAAAAACATTTACCTACAATGCAAAATATCATTTTCCTAAGATTGGAGGCTTAGAAATTTTATCTGGAATACAAGGTTTACATCAAACAAATACAAATTTTGGTGAAGAAATCTTAATACCAAATGCTACTGTAAATGACTTCGGAATTTTTACAACCGCTAATTACTCTTGGAACAATAATACTTTACAAGCAGGTATACGTTTTGATAATAGAAAAATTGATACAGAAAGACACGAAATTGCTCATGAAGATGAAATACATGTTTTTGAAGCTGTAAATAAATCCTACAATAGCTTTACAACTTCATTAGGTTTTAAAACTTTATTATCAGATCAAGTTACAACTAGAATTAATGTAGCTTCTGGTTTTAGAGCTCCTAATTTAGCAGAGTTAAGCTCTAACGGCGTGCACCATGGTACAAATAGATTCGAACAAGGAAATAGTAATTTGGTAAATGAAAAAAATGTACAAGTAGATTTGTCTTTAGAGTATAAAACAGAACATTTCGAGCTTTTTGCAAATGGTTTTTACAACCATTTAAACGATTATATTTTTATTACTCCTACAGATGAAATTGAAGATGGAGAACAAGTATTTACATATATTCAAGAAAATGCAAAATTATATGGTGGTGAATTTGGTTTTCATTTACACCCGCATCCGCAAGATTGGTTGCATTTAGAAAGTACTTTCGAAACTGTAATTGGAAAACAAAAAAACGGAGATTATTTACCTTTAATTCCGGCTAATACATGGAGAAATACCTTTAGAACAGAATTTAATTATAAAGATTGGTTAACTCAAGGATATACTTCTATTACATTAGAAAGTACTTTTTCACAAGAAAATGTAAGTGCTTTTGAAACTGAAACTAACAGTTATAATTTATTAAATTTTGCTTTAGGTGGAGATGTTACCGTAAGGAATGTAAAATTTACAGGATCATTATCAATTAATAATTTATTGAATAAAAAATACATCAATCACTTATCAAGATTAAAAAATGATGGAATCTTTAATCAAGGTAGAAATGTTGTCTTAGGAATCAATATTCATATCTAAATTAAAAACTTCAAATCATAAAAAAAGTGTCACCAAACAGTGACACTTTTTTTATTTCTATTATTTAAAACAAACGTTAGTGAACATGCTCTGTACTTTTTAAAGTACTTAATACAATTAATGCAGCTACAAAAAACAAAGCCAAAGAAAGAACACTCCATTGCATAGAATCTGTTAAGTAGATTAAGAAACCAAATACAAAAGTACCCAATACAATTGCTATTTTTTCTGTAACATCATAAAAACTAAAATAAGTAGCGTTGTCTTGTGTTTTAGGTAAAAGTTTAGAATATGTAGATCTTGTTAAAGATTGAATTGCACCTAAAACCAAACCTAATAATCCGCCTAAAGCGTAAAAATAAATTTCTACATTTTGCAATTCTTTTTCTAACATAAAAGCAGAAAAACATACTAAAATCCAAATAAAAATAGTGATTTTTATTGCCATAAAATTTCCTAATTTGTTAGAAACGTTAGAGAATAACCAAGCTCCTAAAATAGCTACAAACTGAATAAGTAAAACGGTTACAATTAAATTTGTAGTACCTAAACCTAATTCTGATGAACCAAAAATTGTTGCTAATAAAATAATTGTTTGTACACCAACACTCAATAAAAAGAAAGCAATTAAAAAGTTTCTTAATGTTGGATATCCTTTTAATTCTATCCAAACTTTCTTCAATTCTTTGAAACCTTTCCAGATAAAATCTTTTTCTGGTTTTCTATTGTAAATATTGTTTGGCAATTTTTTAAATGTTATTTGTGCAAAACCAATCCACCATAAGCCCACCATAACAAAAGATATTCTCATGGCTTTTAACGATGCTGCATTTTTAGCATCTTCTAACGCTTTTTCAATTTCTAAATTGTTTCCGGAAGCTAATATAGTTTCAGAAATACTTGTATCAAAACCAAAAGTGTTTGGCGCTAAAATCATTCCTAAACAAATTAAAAGTAAGATTATAGAACCAACATAACCATGTATAAATCCTTTTGCACTTGCTGCATCTTGTTGTTCTGGATGCGCAACTTCTGGCAAATAAGAATTATAAAAAACAATGCTAGACCAAAAACCAATACTTGCTAAAATTGTACAAATAATACCTATCCAAGCTGTGTTTAAATCTTTAAAGAAATACATAGAAATTACCGACAAACCACCAAGCCAGCAAAAAAACTTCATAAATTTTAGTTTGTTGCCTGTATAATCTGCAATAGCAGATAAAATTGGAGACATGAATGCTACAACCAAAAAAGAAAAAGACAACGCATAACTGTATAAAGTATCAGGATAATCCCACTCCATTCCTAAAAACATTACGATTTCGTCTTTTGTAATAGCACTATAAAATAAAGGAAATACGGCCGTACTAATTACTAAGGAATAAACAGAATTTGCCCAATCATAAAAAGCCCAAGCATTAATTAATTTTTTATCTCCTATTTTTAACATATTGTTTTTTTTAAATAAAAATGCCGTTCAATATGTATTGAACGGCATACAATATAGTAAAAGTTTTTACCTTTTAAATTATTTTTATTTTGCGGCTACATTAAATTTAGCTGCATATTTTCTTGCGGTTGGTAAATATGTTTTTAAATCTTGAATTCTAGATTCGTTTGACGGGTGTGTACTTAAAATTTCTGGTTGAGAACTTCCGCCAGATTTCTGACTCATTCTTACCCAAACTTCTGCAGCTTCTGTTCCATCATAACCTGCCATAATCATAAATACTAAACCTAATCTATCTGCTTCCTGCTCATGAACTCTACTAAACTTTAAAACCCCTAAACCAGAAGTTACACCAAACGCTGTATTCCAAATTTGTTGTGTTTTTGCATCTTTACCAGAAGTACCTAAGGCAACTGCTAAACCACCAATTTGTTGTAATTGCCCTTGAGACATTCTTTCTTGACCATGTTTAGCAAATGCATGTGCAACCTCGTGCCCCATAACTGCTGCTACTCCATCAACGTTTTTACATATTGGCATTATACCAGTGTAAAAAACTACTTTTCCTCCTGGCATACACCAAGCATTTACCGTAATATCTTCTACCAAATTAAATTCCCATCTATAAGCTTCTGCCTCACTAGTCATATTGTTTGCTCTCATAAATCGATCAACAGCAGCAGCAATATTTGTACCAACACTTTTCACTTGGTTAGTCATAGTTCTATTAGTAGAAAGTTTATTCTCTTCTAAAAAACCTTGATATTGTGCAAAACTTGCTGGTAAAACTTGTGAATCACTTACAAAATTAATTCTACTTCTACCTGTAATAGGAACTTTACTACATTCTGAAAAAAGAATAACAGTAAATAATAAAATGGCTATTTTCTTCATTCTTGATTGTTTTTATTCTAATATTTTGTTTTAGATAGCAATTTATAAATTTTATTATTAGAATTTGAACTATATCAGTTTTAATCTTAACTGAAAAGGAAAATCGATATAAAACAGCTTAAAAATTAAGTAAATTTGTGTAAGTATTCGATTCTTCAATCGACTTAAAAAATTAATAAACATAAATTTAAGCCATCATTATGAATAAAATATTTTCATTAATTATAATTTTCTCTTTTTTTAGTTGTGTAGGTAATGCTCAGAAAAAATCTGAAAAAAGTAAAGAATACAAAGTATCAAAAACAGATGCCCAATGGAAAAAAGAATTAACAGAACAACAATATTATGTTCTTAGACAAGCGGGTACAGAGAGGCCACATTCTAGTGAGTTAAATAAAATAAAATCTCCAGGTACATTTGTGTGTGCTGCATGTAAAACACCTTTATATGAAACAAAACATAAGTTTATTTCTGGTACTGGTTGGCCTTCTTTTGATAGAGCTATTAAAGGTAATGTAGAATTAGATGTAGATTATAAAATTGGTTATGCAAGAACAGAGTTAAAATGTAATACTTGTGGCGGACATTTAGGACATTCTTTTGATGACGGTCCACAAGAAACCACAGGAAAACGTCATTGCATTAACGGAGTTGCCTTAGAGTTCATTCCGAAACAGTAATAATTTTTAGATTTCAAATAAAAAGAGCTTTGGTTAAGCTCTTTTTTTATACATTTTAATTTGTATATTGATTCGATAATTATTCACTATGAATAAAAAGGAAATTATAGATTTATTACAAACTAATCATGAAGTTTTAATCGATTGGTTAGAAAAGCAACCCAAAGAAATTTGGGAAAAAGGTCCGTCTGATAAATGGACAACCGGCCAACATGTTCTGCATTTAGTTAATAGCTTTCAATTATTAAACAAAGCATTAAATTTTCCACGATTCTTTTTAAAACATAAATTTGGTTTGTGCAACAGAGCCACTAGAGATTATGAAACTGTTGTTAAAAATTATCAAGATAAATTAAAGCTTAATCAAGATAAGGCAAGAAAATTTAATAGTAAATTAAAAAAACCATCATTAAAAAGTAGAAAAAAAATACTTCAAAAATTATGTATAGTTAATAAAAAACTTCAAAATAAAGTTAGAAGAAAAAGCGATTTAAATTTAGACAGATTGGTAATTCCACACCCTTTAATGGGTAAAATGACTATTAGAGAAATTGTTATGTGGTCTGCATATCATTTAGAACACCACACAATTATTCTTTCAGAAAAGTATGAAAACTTATAAAATATCTTTTCTAAAAAATTGTTTAGAAAAACCTTATTTAACATTTCTAGCCTTTAGTATTTCATTTATAATTTTAGGTATTATAAATTATAACCTTATCGATATTGCTTTTTTAGACATTTACATGACTATTTCGATAAATCATTGGTTTTATTTATGTGCATTGTATTTTTTATTAATTGCTTTTAATTATTATGTTTTAAAATGGGCTGGTAAAAAACCATTTAAATGGCTCACTTTATTACATATATTTTCACAAATTTTATCATTACTAATTTTACTTATTTCTCATTATTTTGAAAATTTAAAAAAAGTTAATACTATAAATTATAACTATTTAGATAATTATACTTCATTACTATTTACAATAGCAATAATACTTTTCTTAGTCTCTATATTTTTACATTTTACAAACTTTATCACCACGTTATTTCTAAAGAAAAACTTGTAAAAAAAGGCTTAAATAACTTTCTTAAAATTCTTGTTAATTTATTATATTTGTGTTTCCAAAAAAAAGACACAAATTATGTTTAATAATTTAAGCGATAAATTAGATAAAGCCTTACATACCCTTAAAGGACACGGTAAAATTACAGAAGTTAACGTAGCAGAAACTTTAAAAGAAGTTAGAAGAGCGTTATTAGATGCCGATGTTAACTTTAAGATTGCAAAAGAATTTACTAAAAGAGTTCAAACAAAAGCAATAGGACAAGATGTATTAACTACATTAAATCCAGGACAGTTAATGGTTAAGTTGGTTAAAGATGAACTAACAGAACTAATGGGTGGTGAAACTGTAGGTGTTAACCTTGGTGGATCACCAACCGTAATTTTAATGTCTGGTTTACAAGGTTCTGGTAAAACTACTTTTTCTGGAAAATTAGCAAACTTCTTAAAAACTAAAAAAGCAAAACAGGTTCTTCTTGTTGGTTGTGATGTTTATAGACCTGCAGCTATTAACCAATTACAAGTGGTTGGTGAGCAAATTGGTGTAGAAGTCTATGCAGAAGTTGGTAATAACAATCCTGTAGAAATTTCTAAAAATGCAATACAACACGCCAAAGCAAATGGTAAAAATGTTGTAATTATTGATACCGCTGGTCGTTTAGCTGTTGATGAAGAAATGATGACAGAAATTTCTAATATTCATAAAGCAATTACACCACAAGAAACTCTTTTTGTTGTAGATTCTATGACAGGGCAAGATGCGGTTAATACAGCAAAAGCCTTTAATGATATTTTAAATTTTGACGGAGTTGTTCTT
>JAHDHO010000042.1 GCA_020631275.1 Polaribacter sp.
GCGCAGTTATTTTAATTTCTTCTTTAGAAACAGGGTGAATAAAGTTTATTTTTCTGGCGTGTAAGCTTATACTACCATCTTTATTAGATCTAGGAAAACCGTATTTTAAATCACCTTTTATTGGCGATCCAATATAAGAAATCTGTGTTCTAATTTGATGATGTCTACCCGTTTCTAAATCAATTTCTAAAAGTGTGTAATTTTCTAGTATCTGTATAACTTTGTAATGTAATGTTGCTTTTTTGCTTCCCTCAATTTCTTTCTTAAAAACAAAAGACTTATTTTTTTTAGGGTCTTAGAAAATTAGTGAGTGAATCCCTTTCTTATTTTGGCTTATTTTAAACTAAAGCCCAATATTTGAATAGTTTTATCTCTTAACATCTTGTTTAAGCGCTCTAATGCTTTAGATGTTCTTGCAAAAATAACAATACCAGATGTAGGTCTATCTAATCTGTGTACAGTACCAATAAATACATTACCAGGCTTGTTGTATTTTACTTTTACATATTCTTTTACAACTTCATTTAAAGGCTTGTCTCTGGTTTTATCACCTTGTGTAATATCGCCAGCTCTTTTATTTACAACTATTATATGATTGTCTTCAAATAATACTTGTAAATTTTCTTTAGTAGATTGCATTGTAAGTTTGTAGAAGTAATTTATTTAAAATCTTTAGCAACATCTTGATTTACGCCATCGATAAAATCTAAAAACTCTTTTCTACCAAGACTTGTAGAAGAAGAAGTTAGAAAAGACGTAGGTAAAGTTTCCCAATGTTGTAATAATTTTTTCTTGTATGATGTTATTTGCTTATTAAGTTTAGAGCTTCCTAATTTATCTGCTTTTGTAAAAACAATGCAAAACGGAATCTGATTTTCTCCTAAAAATTGCATGAAATCTAAATCAATTTTTTGAGGATCGTGTCTAGAATCTATCAAAACAAAAGTACAAACCAGTTGCTCCCTTTCTTTAAAGTAATTTTCTATAAAATATTGAAATATTACTCTTTTTTTCTTAGAAATTTGAGCATAACCATAACCAGGTAAATCAACTAAAAACCATTCGTTGTTAATCTTAAAGTGATTTATAAGTTGTGTTTTTCCTGGTTTTCCAGAAGTTTTAGCTAAGTCTTTACGCTCCATTAACATGTTAATTAATGAAGATTTACCAACATTAGATCTACCTATAAAAGCGTATTCTGGTATTCTGTCTTTTGGCGCATTGGTAACATTACTGTTACTCATTACAAATTCTGCGGACTTAATTTTCATAACTTTATATGTTTCTGTCAGTTAGCCATTTAGATAGTACAGAGTTAAATTCTTCTGGCCTTTCCATCATTGCAGCATGACCGCATTTATCAATCCAAAATAAATCTGAATCTGGTAAAAGTTTATGAAAGTCTTCAGCAACTTTTGGCGGAGTTACAGAATCTTGTTTTCCCCAGATTAAACAAGTTGGTTGTTTCATATCTGGTAAATCATTTGCCATGTTATGTCTAATTGCACTTTTAGCAATAGCCAAAGTTCTTATTACAGAGTTTCTGTCGTTTACAATTTTAAAAACATCATCAACCAATTCTTTAGTAGCAATTGCTGGGTCGTAAAAAACATCTTTAGTTTTTTCTTCTATAAACTCGTAGTTTCCTCGCTTTGGAAAACTATCTCCCATAGCTTTTTCATACAAGCCAGAGCTTCCTGTTAAAACAAGAGCGCTTACTTTATCTTGATAATGCTTTGTAAAATACAAACCTATGTGCCCGCCTAAAGAATTTCCTAATAGAATTGCGTTGTCTATTCCTTTAAATTCCATAAAATCTTTTAAAAAACTAGCTAAGTTTTTAACATTTGTTTTTATAAGCGGTAAAGAGTATAACGGTAATTCGGGAATCAAAACTTTATAACCATTTTTAGAAAAATGATTAAAGGTAGCTCCAAAATTACTTAAGGCCCCCATAAGTCCGTGTAAAACAATAATTGCAGGTCCTTCTCCTGCTTCTGCATATGTAAATTTCCCTTCGGTTTTTAACTGTTCAGTCATCATTCAATTCGTTTTACTTAATCGCAAATGTAATTCTTTTTTATAACATAAAAATTCTTTTTCTAATTGTCTCAATTTCAATTTTTAAGGCGTTAAAGACCCTTTTTAGAGGGTAAAAATCAATTATTTATTAACAATGTGGTAAAAAGTGGTAAAAAGTGGTAAAATTTATATATTTTTGATATCTGTAAAAGAGATTCTTATTTGTGATAAATCTAATTGGTACATACGAATGTAAAGCAGATGCTAAAGGTAGAGTGATGTTCTCATCAGCTCTAAAGAAGCAATTGCAACCAATTTTAAATGAGGGGTTTGTGATAAAAAGAGCTGTTTTTCAGCCGTGTTTAGAGTTGTATTCTATGGAAGAGTGGAACAAGATGATGGCGAAATTAAATAAACTGAACAAGTTTGTTAAGAAGAATAACGATTTTATTAGAAGGTTTACAGCAGGTGTTAAAATTGTAGAATTTGATGCTGCTGGTAGGGTTTTGATTCCTAAAGATTTATGTGAATTTGCAAGTATTAAGAAACAAGTAGTATTGTCTTCTGCTGTGAATATTATAGAGATTTGGGATAAGGATAATTATGAGAAAGCTATTGATGATGCTGCTTTAGATTTTGCAGATTTAGCTGAAGAGGTAATGGGAAATACAGAATTTGATGAATTATCATAGTCCGGTTTTATTAAAAGAAAGTGTAGATGCTCTTGCTATTAAGCAAGACGGAGTGTATGTAGATGTGACTTTTGGTGGCGGCGGGCACTCGAGGGAAATTTTAAGTCGATTAGGTGTAGAAGGAAGATTGTTTGGTTTTGATCAGGATCCAGACGCTTTAGAAAATGTTATAGATGATTCTCGTTTTACATTGATACCAGAGAACTTTAGATATATTTCTAGGTTTTTAAGGTTTCATGGGGTTAGAAAGGTTGATGGTGTTTTAGCTGATTTAGGTGTTTCTTCTCATCAATTTGATGAAGCGGAAAGAGGGTTTTCAATTCGTTTCGATGGAGATTTAGATATGAGAATGAATCAGAAATCTAAAATTTCGGCAAAAGAAATTATTGCAAATTATTCTGAAGAAAAACTTGCGGAAATATTGTTTTTGTATGGTGAGTTAAGAAACTCTAGAAATATTGCAAAAACTATCGTAGAGAAAAGAGAGCAAGAGAAGATAGAAACTAGTTTTCAGTTAAAAGAAGCTTTGCGAAGATTTTTGCCTAAAGCGAAAGAACATAAAATTTTAGCTCAAATATTTCAGGCAATTAGAATTGAGGTAAATGAGGAATTGGATGTATTAAAAGAATTTTTACAACAAATGCCAAATCTATTAAAGGAAGAAGGGCGATTGAGTGTAATCTCATATCATTCTTTAGAAGATAGATTGGTAAAAAGATTTATAAGAACAGGATTATTTAGTGGCGAGCCCGAAAAAGATTTTTTTGGAAACACAAGTGAACCTTTGCAGAAAGTCGGGAAGTTGATAGTACCTACCCCACAGGAAATTAACACAAACAATAGGGCTCGCAGTGCTAAATTAAGAATTGCAACAATAAAGAAGTAAGATGTCTAAGATTAAAAAAAACGTGTACGGTTTTTTGCGTGGTAGTTTTCTTACAGATGAGTCTGCGTTTAAAAATTGGCGTGTTATCATTTTCGTGGTTGTGCTGTTGTTGGTAATGATATCTAGCTCGCACAAGGCGGATAAAAAAGTAATAGAAATTTCTAATCTTAATAAGTTAAAAAGAGAATTAAGAGCAGAATATGTAGATACTGGTACGATTTTGATGAGAATGAAAATGGAATCTAGTATTAGAGAAAAAGCAAAAAGTAGAGGTTTAGAGCCTTCTAAAACCCCTCCGAAAAAAATAAAAGTAACTTATAAAAACGATTAAAATTGGCAACACATAAAAAAAGCATTCTTACTAGATTTTACATGGTGGCTGCTTTTATGACCGTGTTTTTACTTGCTATAATTGTTCGAGTTATCAATCTTCAATATGTTCAAGGAGATAAGTACAGAGAATTAGCAACAGAACTAACAGTAAGGCAAGATACTATTTATGCAAACAAAGGTAATGTGTATGCGGCAGATGGTAATTTGTTAGCAACGTCGATGTCTAAGTTTAATATTTATATGGACTTGGTTACTGTAAACAGTGATGTTTTTGAAGATAATATTGTGGCGCTTTCTAAAGAACTTTCTAAAATGCTAGGTAAGTCCGTTGGGTATCATCAAAAAAGGTTAAGGGCAGCTAAAAATAAGAAAAGAAGATATTTTTTAATTGCTAGAAATATTGGGTACACCGATTATTTGAAGATGAAGAAATTTCCAATTTTTAACTTGGGGGTTTACAGAGGGGGTTTTATTGCGAAACATAGAACAGAGAGAGAGCATCCAATTGGTAAAATTGCAGAAAGAACAATTGGTTATGATGATTTTAGAGGTGAAGCTGGTATAGAAGGTGCTTTTGCTGATTATATGCAAGGTGAAAATGGTTTAAGATGGGAGCAGAAAATTGCGAAGAATCAATGGAAACCTATTACAGATTATAATGAGAAAGAACCAATTGACGGACACGATATTATAACAACTATTGATGTAAATATTCAGGATATTACACATCATGCCTTATTAAAAAGTTTAGAGTATTTTGAAGCAGACCATGGTTGTGCTGTTGTAATGGAAACGGCTACCGGAGAGATTAAAGCTATTTCTAATTTAGGTAGAACGAAAAAAGGAAAATATTACGAAAAAAGAAATTATGCGGTTTGGGAAAGCCATGAGCCTGGTTCTACTTTTAAGTTGGCAAGTTTAATGGCGGCTCTAGATGATAAGGTTATTGATACTTCTACGGTTGTAGATACAGAAAAAGGAAGAATATTTATACATGGCTCTAAAGTAGAAGATTCTCACAGAGGTGGCTATGGTAAAATTTCTGCCGGAAGAGTTTTTGAGGTTTCTTCAAATGTTGGTATTGTGAAGTTGATTAGAAAGCATTATGATAAAAAACCAGAAAAATTTATTGAAAAATTAGAATCGTATGGTTTTACAAAGCCAATCGGTTTTCAAATTAAAGGAGAAGGTATGCCTGTTGTTCCAAAACCTTCAGATAAAAGATGGAATAAAATTTCTCTAGAATGGATGTCTTGGGGTTATGGTATTTCTGTAACGCCAATGCAAACGCTTATGTTTTATAATGCGGTTGCAAATAATGGTGTAATGGTAAAACCAAGGTTTATAAAAGAATTGAGAAGGCAAGATAAAACAGAAAAGATTTTTGAAACAGAAGTTTTGAATTCTAAAATTGCTTCTGATGTAACACTGAGTAAAATCAGAAAAGTTATGGAAAATGTTGTAGAAAAAGGAACTGCAAAAAACATTTATTCGTCTAATTTTTCTATGGCGGGAAAAACAGGAACCGCAAAAAAATATTTACCAAAGCATAAGGATAAAAATGGTAAAACTATAGCAGCCGGTTATTCGAATAAGCATTATGTAGCCTCATTTGCAGGGTTTTTTCCAGCAGAAAAACCTAAATATTCTTGTGTAGTTGTGGTGCATGATCCAAAGAAAGAAAAAGGATATTACGGTGCAACGGTTGCTGGTCCTGTTTTTAAAGAAATTGCTCAGAAAATTTATACAACTACGCCAATTGATAATCAATCTGTAGAAGATGAAGTTAGATTCGAAGAAATTGAAAAAGCATATGCAAAATATGATAATTCTTTAGCTAAAAATTATACTAAAATTCCGGATGTGAAAGGAATGACTGGTATGGATGCGCTTTCATTATTAGAAAATATTGGATTGACAGTAAAAATTTCTGGTGTTGGTAGAGTAACCTATCAGTCTTTAAAAAAAGGGCAAAAGTTAGTAAAAGGGCAAACAATCACATTAAAACTTTCGTAAACTGAAAAATTTAAAAGACATATTATATAAGGTTTCAATAGAGGAAGTATTAGGTTCAACAAATGTTGATGTAAATGCTGTTGTTTTTGATTCTAGAAATATTGTAAAAAACGATGTTTTTGTTGCTTTAAAAGGTGTTTCTGTAGATGGTCATTTATTTATAGAAAAAGCAATTAATTTAGGTGCAACTGTAATTGTTTGTCAAGAATTTCCAACAGAAATAGTAGAAGGAATTACGTATGTTAAAGTTGCTGATACAAATGTTGCCTTAGCGGTAATAGCCTCTAATTTTTATGATAACCCATCTACTAAGTTACCATTAATTGGTGTAACGGGTACTAATGGTAAAACTACTATTGCAACATTATTATACCAGTTATTTAAAAAAGCAGGTTATAAAGTTGGTTTATTATCTACTGTAAAAGTTTTAGTAGATAATGATGAATTTAAAGCAACGCATACCACGCCAGATTCAGTTGCTATAAATGGTTATTTAGATAAAATGGTTCTCACGGAATTCATCAAAAAAGAACGGAAGGTTTAGTTTTTGCTGGCGGAATTTTTACAAATCTTTCTCATGATCATTTAGATTATCATGAAACTTTTGCTGAATACAGAAATGTGAAAAAAGAATTTTTTGATGCGTTGCCTAAAAACGCTTTTGCATTAACAAATTTAGATGATAAAAATGGTAGTTACATGTTGCAAAATACACGAGCTACTAAAAAAACATATGCTTTAAAAACAGTTGCAGATTTTAAAGCTAAAATATTAGAAAAGCAATTATCTGGCACTTTAATAACTGTTGGTGGTGTTGAGGTTTGGACAAAACTAATTGGTGTTTTTAATATTTATAATCTTACCGCAATAATTGCAACTGCAGAATTATTAGGTTTAGAAAAGTTAGAGGTTTTAACAATCGTGAGCCAGTTAGAAAGTGTAAGTGGTCGATTTGAATATGTGGTTTCTAAAAACGGAGTAACTGCAATTGTAGATTATGCACACACACCAGATGCATTAAAAAATGTTTTAGAAACAATTAATGATATTAGAACAGGTAACGAAAAAGTAATTACTGTTGTAGGTTGTGGAGGAGATAGAGATAAGTCGAAAAGACCAAAAATGGCCAATATTGCAGCTCAATTAAGCAATCAAGTGGTTTTTACATCAGATAACCCAAGGACAGAAAATCCGCAAACTATTTTAGAAGAAATGGAAGCGGGAGTTTCACCAGAAAATTATAGAAAAACATTAACAGTTTTAGATAGAAGACAAGCTATAAAAACAGCTTGTAGGTTTTCTAATACTGGTGATATCATTTTAATTGCAGGAAAAGGACATGAAAATTATCAAGAAATAAATGGTATTCGTACTCATTTTGATGATTTAGAAGAAGTGAAAAACTGTTTCAATCAACTTAACAATTTATAAGAATGCTGTATTATTTATTTCAATATTTAGAAAGTCATTTTAGTTTTCCAGGAGCTAGTGTATTTCAGTTTATAACATTTAGAGCTGCAGCAGCTTTCATTTTGTCATTGGTAATATCTACGGTTTATGGTAAAAGAATAATAAAGTTTTTACAAAAACAACAGGTAGGAGAATCTATTAGAGATTTAGGTTTAGAAGGGCAAGTTCAAAAGGCAGGAACACCAACAATGGGAGGTGTAATTATAATTTTCGCCACTTTAATTCCGGCAATTTTATTGGCAAAATTAGATAATGTTTACATCATAATTTTACTAATTACTACTGTTTGGATGGGTTTGATTGGGTTTGTAGATGATTATATTAAAGTATTTAAAAAAGACAAGGCAGGTTTAAAAGGTAAGTTTAAAGTTTTAGGTCAAGTTGGTTTAGGTGTAATTGTAGGTTCTATGTTGTATTTTCATGATGATGTTACAATAAAAGAACAATTGCCTGTTGAGCAACAAGTGGTGCAAGCAAACGGAAAAATTAAAGTTTTTGGTGAAGCGCATAAATCAACAAAAACTACGGTTCCGTTTATGAAAAACAATGAATTAGAATATTCTAAAGCATTATCATTTTTAGGAGAAGGTTTTGAAAAATATGGTTGGATAGTTTTCATTTTTATTACAGTTTTTATTGTAACCGGAATTTCTAACGGAGCAAATTTAACAGACGGTATAGATGGTTTGGCCGCAGGTTCATCTGCAATAATGGTAGTAACACTAGCCGTTTTTGCATGGGTTTCTGGTAATATAATCTTTGCAGATTATTTAGACGTAATGTATATACCTAATTCTGGTGAAATGACGGTGTTTATCCTTGCCTTTGCAGGTGCATTAATTGGGTTTTTATGGTACAACACGTACCCTGCACAAGTTTTTATGGGTGATACTGGTAGTTTAACTATTGGTGGAATTATAGCGGTTATTGCTATTGCAATTCGAAAAGAACTGTTGTTGCCAATACTTGCCGGAATTTTTGTAATCGAAAATTTGTCTGTGATTATGCAGGTTTCTTGGTTTAAATATACTAGAAAAAAATATGGTGAAGGAAGAAGGATTTTCAAAATGTCGCCATTGCATCATCATTATCAGAAATTAAACTATCACGAAAGTAAAATTGTAGTGCGTTTTTGGGTAATAGGTATTCTATTGGCTGTGTTTACAATTGTAACCTTAAAGCTAAGATAATCGTGAAAAAGTTAGTAATACTTGGAGCAGGAGAAAGTGGAGTTGGAACAGCTCTGTTGGGGAAACAAAAAGGTTTTGATGTTTTTGTTTCTGATAGAGGTCTGATTGCTAAAAATTATAAAGAAGTTCTTTTAAATAATAACATAGTTTTCGAAGAAGGGAAACACTCTGAAGATGTAATACTAAATGCAGATTTGGTAATGAAGAGTCCTGGGATTCCTGATACGGTTCCTTTGATTTTAAAGTTGAAAGAATCGGGTGTTAAAGTGATTTCTGAAATTGAATTTGCTGCAAAATATACAGGTGCAAATATTATTGGTATAACAGGATCAAATGGTAAAACTACAACAACGTTATTAACGCATCATATTTTAAAAAAAGCAGGTTTAAATGTTGGTGTTGCAGGTAATATTGGCGATAGTTTTGCACAGCAAGTTGCAGAAGAAAGTTTTGATGATTACGTATTAGAATTAAGTAGTTTTCAGTTAGATGGTATAGAAGATTTTAATAGTCATATTGCTATTTTAACGAATATTACTCCAGATCACTTAGATCGATATAATAATAATTTTAGTGAATATGTAGCATCTAAATTTAGAATCACTAAAAATCAAAATAGTACCGATTATTTAATTTATGATGCAGATGATGTAGCTATAAATAATTGGTTAAAAAATAATAAAACAGAAGCAAAGTTAGTGCCGTTTTCTATAGAAAAAGAATTAGAGTTTGGTGCGTTTGTAAAAAATAATAACATAACAATTAATATAAATAAAGACACATTTAATATGCCTATATCATCTTTATCAGTAAAAGGAAAACATAACGTTAAGAATGCGATGGCAGCAACAATGGCTGCACAATTGTTAAATGCAAGAAAGCAGGCAATAAAAGAAAGTTTAGAAGATTTTGAAGGTGTAGAACATCGTTTAGAAAATGTAGCTAAAATAGAAGGTGTAGAATATATAAACGATTCTAAAGCAACAAATGTGAATGCAACATTTTATGCTTTAGAGTGTATGAATAAGCAAACGGTATGGATAGTTGGTGGTGTAGATAAGGGAAATGATTATAATGATCTTTTACCATTAGTAAGAGAAAAAGTTAAAGCTATTGTGTGTTTAGGTATTGATAACGAAAAAATTAAAAATACATTCGAAAATGTGGTAGATATTGTTGTTGAAACTGCTGGTGCCGAAGAAGCGGTAAAAGTAGCACATAAATTATCTGAAAACGGTGATGCAGTTTTATTATCGCCTGCTTGTGCAAGTTTTGATTTATTTGAAAATTACGAGGACAGAGGAAGAAAGTTTAAAAAAGCAGTAAGAAATTTATAGTATTTAGATTTAACAATGAAAACAGTTTTTCAACATATAAAAGGAGATAAAACCATTTGGGCTATTGTAGCTGTTTTGGCAATTTTCTCTTTTATGCCAGTTTATAGCGCAAGCACAAACTTGGTATATGTTGTAGGTTCTGGTTCTACGCTTGGGTATTTGGTAAAACACATGGTTTTACTAATAATGGGGTTTGCAATTATTTACGGAGTGCATAAAATTCCATATCGATATTTTTCTGGCGGATCTGTTTTAATGCTTCCAATAGTTATTATACTATTAATTTTTACGCTAGCTCAAGGCACCACAATTGGTGGCGCAAATGCAAGTAGATGGATTCGAATACCATTTGTAGGTATCGGCTTTCAAACTTCTACTTTAGCAGGTTTAGTTTTAATGGTTTATGTAGCTAGGTATTTAGCTAGAAACAAAGAAAAAGCTATAGTTTTTAAAGAAAGTATTTGGCAGCTTTGGTTACCTGTGGGTTTTGTGTTGTTGCTTATTTTACCAGCAAACTTTTCTACAACGGCAATTATATTTACAATGATACTTATTATAGCCTTTGTTGGTGGGTATCCGTTAAAGTATATCGGGTTTATTTTAGGCGCAGGAATTATAGCATTATCTTTTTTTATTTTGATAGCAAAGGCTTTTCCAGATGCAATGCCTAATAGGGTACAAACTTGGCAAAGTAGAATAGATAGTTTTTCGAGTTCAGAAGGTAAAGAAGCTTACCAAGTTGAAAAAGCTAAAATTGCAATAGCAACCGGTGGTCCTATTGGTGTTGGTCCTGGTAAAAGTGTTCAAAAAAACTTTTTGCCACAATCATCATCAGATTTTATATATGCAATAATTGTAGAAGAATATGGTTTAATTGGAGCAATTCTTATAGTTTTTATATATTTTTTACTCCTTTTTAGAGTGTTTGTTGTGTTAAAAAAAACCACAACAATATTTGGTACATTATTGGTAATTGGAGTAGGTTTGCCAATTATTTTTCAGGCAACCATAAACATGGCGGTTGCAACCAATTTATTTCCGGTTACAGGACAAACTTTACCTTTAATTAGTAGTGGTGGTACATCTATTTGGATGACATGTTTTGCGCTGGGAATGATATTAAGTGTTAGTGCTTCAAAAGAAGAAACAGAAGAAGATATTTTAGATGATAACCCTTTAGATATTTTGCATGAAACAATCGATTAACATACTTATTTCTGGAGGAGGAACTGGCGGACATATTTATCCGGCAATTGCTATTGCAAACGAATTGAAATTACGTTATCCGAATGCTAATTTTTTGTTTGTTGGTGCTAAAGATAAGATGGAAATGGAAAAAGTGCCACAAGCAGGTTATGATATAAAAGGTTTGTGGATTTCTGGAGTACAAAGAAAGTTAACGTCAGACAATTTGTCTTTTCCGTTTAAGTTGATGAGTAGTTTATGGAACGCATCAAAAATAATTAAGAATTTTAAGCCAGATGTAGCTATTGGAACTGGTGGTTTTGCAAGCGGACCAACATTAATTATGGCGGGTAAAAAAGGGATTCCTACATTGATTCAAGAACAGAACTCTTACCCAGGAATCACCAATAAATTGTTAAGTAAAAAAGCACAAAAAATATGTGTGGCTTATGATAATTTAGAACGTTTTTTTCCGTTGAATAAAATTGTAAAAACAGGGAACCCTGTAAGGCAAGATTTATTGTCTATTCATACAAAAAGAGAAGAAGGTCAAACGTTTTTTAAATTAGATAAAAGCAAGAAAACAGTTTTTGTTTTAGGCGGAAGTTTAGGGGCTAGAAAAATTAACGAGTTAATTGCAAATAATCTAGATTTCTTTAAAAAACAAGACGTTCAGTTGATTTGGCAATGTGGTAAATTGTATTTTGAAGAGTATAAGAAATACAACTCTTTAGAGAATGTTCAAGTACATCAATTTATAAATAAGATGGATTTTGGTTATGCTGCTGCAGATGTAATTATTTCTAGGGCAGGAGCAAGTTCGGTGTCTGAATTATGTATTGTTGGTAAACCAGTGATATTTATTCCGTCTCCAAATGTAGCAGAAGATCATCAGACTAAAAATGCAAAGTCGATTGTAGATAAACATGCGGCTTTAATGATAAAAGAAAGTGATTTAAATTCATTTTCGGTTGTTTTTGAATCCTTAATGAAAGATAAAGGAAAACAAGAAAGTTTATCAGAAAATATAAAAGAATTGGCATTGCCAAGTGCAACAAAAAATATAGTTGACGAAATAGAAAAATTAATAGGATAGTGAATTTAAATACAATACATAACGTTTATTTTATTGGCATTGGCGGCATTGGTATGAGCGCTATTGCTCGATATTTTACAGCGAATAATAAAGTAGTTGCGGGTTATGATAAAACACCATCTTTAATAACTAAATCTTTAGAAGCTTTAGATGTTACAATTCATTTTGAAGATGCTGTAAAAAATATTCCTATTTCATTTCTAGACAAAGAAAAAACGTTGGTTGTTTATACACCTGCAATTCTTGCAGATCATAAAGAATTTAATTATTTTGTTAATAATAAGTTTACAGTTCTTAAGAGAGCAGAAGTTTTAGGAAGAATTACAGCAGCAACATATTGTTTAGCAGTTGCAGGTACGCATGGTAAAACAACTACATCTTCTATTTTAGGGCATATTATGACTTCGGCGAATGCAACTTCGTTTTTAGGCGGAATTGCAGAAAATTATGATTCTAATTTAATTTTAGGCGGTGATAAAATAAGCGTTGTAGAGGCAGATGAATTTGATAGATCATTCTTAAAATTGAGTCCTAATATTGCATGTGTAACTTCTATGGATGCTGATCATTTAGATATTTACGAAAATCCGGAAGCATTAACAGAATCTTTTATTGAGTTTTCTAATAGAGTTTCTGATACATTAATAGTTGCCAAAGGTTTACCTTTAGAAGGTTTAACGTATGCTATTAATGAAAAAGCAGATTATAAAGCTTGCAATTTAAGAATCGATAACGGTAAATATGTTTTTGATGTACAAACACCTTCATCAGAAATAAAAGATATTCAGTTTTATTTACCAGGAAGACATAATGTTATGAATGCTTTAGCCGCCTTGGCAATGGCAGAAGTATATGGGGTTTCTTTAGAAGAAATTAAAAATGGGTTATCAACATTTAAAGGAGTACAAAGAAGGTTTTCTTATAAAATTAATTCGAATAATTTAGTTTTAATAGATGATTATGCGCATCATCCAACAGAAATTAACGCAGTACATAATTCTGTTAGAGAAATGTATCCGGAAGAAAAAGTATTAGTTGTTTTTCAACCACATTTATTTTCTAGAACAAAAGATTTTGCAGATGATTTTGCAAATGCATTAAATAAGTTTGATGATATTTTATTGTTAGATATATATCCGGCAAGAGAAATACCTATTGAAGGCATTACTTCAGATTGGTTGTTGTCTAAAATTGAAAATAAGCAGAAAAAAAAGACTCAAAAAAATAATTTGGTAAAAGATATTAAAAATTCTAATGCTAAAATTATAGTAATGTTAGGTGCAGGTGATATTGGTGTTGTAATAAAAGAGGTAACAGAAGAACTTTTAAAATGGAATAAAAATGAAATTTAAAAGAGTTTTAAAATATCTATTTTTTATTACTATACTTGCTTTTTTAAGCTTTTTGTATAGTTTTACTTCGGTAAGAAATAGTAATAAAAAAATCAATAAAATCGAAGTGAAATTCGAAGAAGGAACTAATAATTTTTTAACCCATTCGATGGTTAATAAATTGTTAATACAAAATGATGCAACAGTTAAAAACCAAGCAAAATCTGTAATAGATTTATACAGATTAGAAAAGAACGTATCTAAAAATCCATATATTGAAAAAGCAGCAGTTTTTTTAACAATAGGAGGTGTGTTAAAATCTACCATAAAACAGCGTACGCCAGTAGCAAGAATTGTTTCTGATAGTGATTCTTATTATATTGATAAACAAGGTGTAAAGGTGCCACTCTCTAAGAATTATTCTGCAAGAGTTATGTTGGTTTCTGGTGTAAAAAATAGAGAAGATATTAAGGTGGTTTTACCATTAATATCTTATATTTTAAAAGACGATTTTTTGCAAAATGAAATCGTAGGAATAGAGAAATCTGACGATGGTTTGTATCAATTTGCCGTAAGAAGTGGCGATTATAAAATTGATTTTGGCAAATTAATCGATGTAAAATTAAAATTTAACAAGTTAAAAGCGTTTTATAATACAACGTATAAAGATAAAACGATTCAAGAATATAAAAGAATTACTTTAAAATATCACAACCAAGTTGTGTGCACAAAATAAATCAAAATGGAAAATAATAAAATAGCTGTTGGTTTAGATATTGGTACTACCAAAATTGTTGCCATGATTGGTCGTAAAAACGAATACGACAAAATTGAAGTTGTTGGTATTGGAAAAGCAAAAAGTTTAGGTGTAAAACGTGGTGTTGTAAGTAATATTACGCAAACAATACAATCTATACAGCAAGCCGTTGATGAGGCAGAAAGTGTTTCTGGTGTTAAGATAGATGAAGTTGTAGTTGGTATTGCGGGGCAACATATTAGAAGTTTACATCATTCAGATTATATTACAAGAAATCATTCAGACGAAGTTATAGATGATTCTGATATAGAAGATTTAGTAAATCAAGTACATAAATTGGTTATGTTGCCAGGAGAAGAAATTATACATGTTTTACCACAAGAATTTAAAGTGGATTCTCAAGCAGATATAAAAGAACCTATTGGTATGTATGGTGGCAGGTTAGAAGCTAATTTTCATGTAGTTGTTGGGCAAGTTTCTTCGATAAGAAATATTGGTAGATGTGTTAAAAGTTCTGGTTTAGATTTAAGTGATATCACATTAGAACCTTTAGCTTCAGCATCTGCAGTTTTAAGCTTAGAAGAAAAGGAAGCGGGTGTTGCATTAATAGATATAGGGGGTGGTACAACTGATTTAGCCATTTTTAAAGACGGAATTATTAGACATACAGCAGTAATTCCTTTTGGTGGAAATGTAATTACAGATGATATTAAAGAAGGTTTTTCGATTATAGAAAAACAAGCAGAATTACTTAAAATTAAGTTTGGTTCTGCGTGGCCAGGAGAAAATAAAGAAACAGAAATTGTTTCGATACCAGGTTTAAGAGGAAGAGAACCAAAAGAAATTACTTTAAAGAATTTATCTAAAATTATACACGCTAGAGTTCAAGAAATTATAGAACATGTGTATTTAGAAATTAAAAACTACGGACATGAAACTGCAAAAGGTAAATTAATTGCAGGTATTGTCTTAACTGGTGGAGGGGCTCAATTAAAGCATTTACGTCAGTTAGTAGAATATATAACTGGTATGGATGCTAGAATTGGTTTTCCTAATGAGCATTTAGCAGGTGATTCAGATGATGCTTTATCAAGTCCTTCTTATGCAACAGCAGTTGGTTTGTTAATGGAAGGTTTAGATAAAGATTCTAAAGAAGAAGAAATAATAGAAGAAGCAATTGAAGAAATTCTGAATCCGGTAGAAGAAAAAATTGAAGAAACTCCGCCGGTGCAAGAAGAGAAACCAAAACCGAAAAAGAAAAGATCATTTTTTGAAAAGTTCACAGAAAGTCTAAAAGATTTTTTAGACAATGCAGAATAGAACTATATAGAAAGTGAACTAACAGAAAATATAAAATAAATAAGAAAAATTAAACAATAGATACGTTATTATGAGCGCAGAATTTGATAACATTTTATTCGACATGCCAAAAACACAATCTAATACCATTAAAGTAATTGGTGTTGGTGGTGGAGGAAGCAATGCAGTAAACCACATGTACACGCAACAAATTAGAGGTGTAGACTTTGTAATTTGTAATACAGATGCACAAGCATTAGAAAACAGTCCTGTTCCTAATAAAATTCAATTAGGAGCCAATTTAACATCTGGTTTAGGTGCTGGTGCAAACCCAGAAATAGGAGCACAAGCAGCTAAAGAAAGCATGCAAGAAATACAGCAAATGTTAAATACCCAAACCAAAATGGTATTTATTACTGCTGGTATGGGTGGTGGTACAGGTACAGGTGCAGCACCTATTATTGCAAAAATTGCAAAAGACATGGATGTACTTACTGTAGGTATTGTGACTATGCCATTTGCTTTTGAAGGTAGAAGACGTGCAAAACAAGCACAATTAGGAATCGATCAGTTGCGCCAAAATGTAGATTCTTTAATTGTTATTAATAATAATAAATTACGTGAGGTTTACGGTAATTTAGGTTTTAAAGCAGGTTTTTCTAAGGCAGATGAAGTATTATCGACTGCATCTAGAGGTATTGCAGAAGTAATTACACATCACTATAAGCAAAACATCGATTTACATGATGCTAAAACTGTATTATCTAATAGTGGTACAGCAATTATGGGTTCTGCGAAAGAAGAAGGTCAAGATCGTGCAAAAACAGCTATTGTAAAGGCTTTAGATTCACCTTTATTAAACGATAACAAAATTACAGGAGCTAAAAACGTATTGTTATTAATTGTTTCTGGTACAAACGAAGTTACTTTAGATGAAATAGGAGAAATTAACGACTATATTCAAGATGAAGCTGGTTACGATGCCAATATTATTATGGGTATTGGTGAAGATGAAGAGTTAGGTGATGCTATCGCAGTTACTATTGTAGCTACAGGTTTTGCTGCAGATCAGCAAAGTACTATTACAAATACAGAAGTTAAGAAAATTGTACATACTTTAGAAGATGAACAAAAAGCTACCTATAACTTTGGTGAAAATACAATTTCTAAAACTCCAACTTTAAATCAGCCAAAAGCAAGTGTAACTGAGCAAAAAATTGTTCATACGTTAGAAGAAGATGTTGTTGAAGAACCTGTTAAAACGGCTCCAAAAATGGATCTAGTTCAAACAACAGAAAGCATTGCAAATATTGCCGTTTCTTATGAAGAAGTTGCTTTAGAAACGGTTTCTGAGGATGACTTTATAATAACGGATGCTACACCAGTTATAGAAGAAGTAATTAAAGAAGAACCAGCGCAAATTCAAGCAGATTTATTATTCGATTTACCTTTAAACTCTTACACAGAAGTTAAAGCAGACGAAGAAATAAAGTTTAATTTAAATGAAGAGAAAACTTTAAATGTAAACGAAATTGAAGTTTATGGTGCAGAAGAAATTGTTTTTGAAAAGAAAGTTGAAGAAACAAGATACGTTTTAGAAGATTTTGATGCGCAACCAACAATTGGTAAAAGCTCTCATATTATCGCAAAAGAAAAGGCCGTTCAAGAAGAAGAGGTTCATTTTGAGTTAAAAACAGCAGCGCCTCAATCAGATGTTAATGCAATAGAAACTTCGAGTGAAGAAGTTACACCTTTAGATTTAACGATTGCTGAGTTACAAAAAAGAGCAGAAGAAAGACGTCAAAAAATGAAAGGTTTCAACTATAAGTTTAACGATCAGTTAAGTAAAAATATAGATGAAATAGAACGTCAACCAGCATATAAAAGACAAGGTTTAGACCTAAACGTTAATTCACCTATTAGTCAATCTAAAACGGCTATAAAGAAGGATGAAAATAATATAGATTTTAAATCAAACAATTCTTTTTTACATGATAATGTAGATTAAATTATAATTTTTTTCTATTCCAAACAAAAGCCACACTTCATAAAGTGTGGCTTTTAATTTACATCTAAACTACTTTTGATTTACATTTCGTCTATAGTTTTTTGTATTTTATCTATTATATTTTGTTTTAAGTGCTTAATTATCTGATATTTGTATAAAATATTTAGCAAAATGATTAGAAAACTACCCCCAACTTACGCGATTTTAATACTATTATTAATAAACATCTTTCCGAAAGAGGTAATAGCACAAAATGAACCATTTAATTGTGATTACAATGCTTATTTATTCCAAAGAAATGATATTTATGCTTTAGACTTAGCCTCTGGAAGCTCTTATCTTGTAAAAGAAGATATTACTCCAGGAAATATCAACGCTGTCGGTTATAATCCTGCAGATGGATATATTTGGGGATATTTAAGCTCTCCTTCAAAAACAATTGTTAAAATTGGTAAAAACTTTAACGTAGAAACTTTTACTATCGATGAATTAACAACATCGGGTAAGTATATAGGTGATGTTAGTGCTTCTGGTATTTATTATCTTAAAGGAGGCGGAACAGAATATTATACAATTGATTTAAACCCAGAATCAGAAAATTATACGAAATATATCAACAAAGGAACTCTTAGTAAAAATATATCTGTGCATGATTGGGCTTTTAATGCAGTAGACGGACAATTATACACGGTAGAAAAAAATACGAATCATTTATATAGAATTAACCCAGAAACTAATGTTGTTACAGATTTAGGTTTGGTGCCAATTCTTGCAGGTTTAACATATACTTACGGAGCAGTTTATTTTGATTTGTCTGGTCGTTTTTATGTGTCAGCTAATCAAACAGGTACTGTTTATGTAATTAAAAATGTACAAGATTTACAAATTGGAAGTATTTTGGATTCTAATTTATTTGCCTACGGACCTTCTAGTAGTTCTAATGATGGTGCAAGATGTCCTACAGCACCAGTACCACAAGAAGATTGTTCTAATGGTTTAGATGATGATGGCGATGGTTTGGTAGATTGTGATGACCCAGCATGTTCTGGTGTTGCAGCTTGCCCTGTATTAGTGCCAAAATTATCAAGTGGTAATGAAGGTGGTTTAGAGAGCAACGATCGTCTTTCGCAAAAAGTAAATCAAAGAAATTACTTAAGAAGTAAAAACAATTATAAGTTTGATAAACTGAAAGCCAAAAAGATTCAAAAGTCTAAAAACTATAAAAAAACAGCTTCAAAAAGTGAATCTTTTCAATTGTCAGATTTAGTGCCAATGGATGTTATAGAAGGTGCACAAGCAATAGAATCTTCACCTTCAGATTTAATCGATATAACAAATGCTACAGAATTAATCTCTGTAGATTATATTAAAAATAATGAAACAGTAGCTGTAGTTTTAGCAACAAAAACAGAAAATGGCGTTTATGAGCATACAAAGTTTATTTGCGATAGATTATTAGGAGCAGAAATTTTATCTGTATCTACTATAGAAATTAAAGAGCAGCCTTTTATTAAGTCGATTATTAAAAATAGAGACGGAACAAAAGAATTTGTTTTAAGTTTCTCTGGAAAATTGAAAAA
>JAHDHO010000043.1 GCA_020631275.1 Polaribacter sp.
CCAAACTGCCCAATTTTTAGAAGTTGATAATTTATTTCCTTCTAAATTTAAAAATTCATTTGCAGGTACGTTGTCTGGTAAAATATAATCTCCGTGCGCTTTTAACATACTCGGAAAAATAATACAGTGAAAAACAATATTGTCTTTACCAATAAAGTGTACCAGCTTGGTATCGTCTTTTTTCCAGTAATCTTCCCAGTTTTTACCTTCTCTTTCTGCCCATTCTTTGGTCGAAGAAATGTAACCAATTGGTGCGTCGAACCAAACGTATAAAACTTTACCATCTGCACCTTCTACAGGTACCGGAATTCCCCAATCTAAATCTCTAGTTACTGCTCTTGGTCTTAAACCATCGTCAACCCAACTTTTTACTTGACCGTAAACATTAGGTTTCCAATCTTTTTTATGACCTTTTAAGATCCATTCACGTAAAAATTCTTCGTGCTTATCTAAAGGTAAAAACCAGTGTTTTGTTTCTTTTAAAGAAGGTACATTGCCAGTTATTGCAGATTTAGGATTGATTAAATCTGTTGCGTTATGCGATGTACCACAATTTTCGCATTGATCACCATAACTTTCTTCGAAACCACATTTTGGGCAAGTTCCAATTACAAATCTATCTGCTAAAAATTGGTTTGCTTCTGCGTCATATAATTGTTCAGAAACTTCTTCTACAAAATCGCCGTTTTCATACAATTTTGTAAAAAATTCTGATGCAGTTTTATGATGTATTTCTGATGAAGTTCTAGAATAGTTGTCAAAAGAAATTCCGAAGTCTGCAAAAGATTTTTTAATAATACCATGGTATTTATCGATAATATCTTGCGGAGAAACACCTTCTTTTTTTGCTCTCATTGGTATTGCAACACCATGTTCATCAGAGCCACAGATGTAAGCAACATCTTTACCAGTTAAACGTAAATAACGTGCATAAATATCTGCTGGCACGTAAACACCCGCTAAATGACCAATGTGAATAGGTCCATTTGTATAAGGTAAAGCGGCTGTAATTGTATATCTTTTTGGAGCACTCATGTGTTCTTTGTGTTATTTTTAGAAGTGCAAAAGTACAAAAAACACGGTTTTAAAAGTCAACGAAAATAGATACATTTACATTCGATAGTTATTTACACTGTTAAAAGCTAAAAAAAAGATTCATTTTGAAGAAAATACAAGTACTTACAACCATTTTATTAGTTGTTTTTTCAACTATATACGCGCAAGAAAAAAGCAATAATTTAGTTACACCACCATATTTAAAACAAGGAGATACGATTGCAATTGTTGCACCTGCAGGAATTTTAAGAGGAAGAAAAGCAACAGTAGATAAAGCTAAAAAATTAGCAGAAAGTTGGGGGTTAAAAGTGGTTTTGGGCAAAAATATGTTCAACCAAAATAACCATTTTGCCGGAACTGATAATGAGCGTTGTCAAGATTTTCAAGATGCATTAGATAACCCAAATATTAAAGCAATTTGGGCTGCTAGAGGTGGTTATGGTTCAGTTAGAATTTTAGATAAATTAGATTTTAATAAATTCAAGAAAAGCCCAAAGTGGATAATTGGTTATTCTGATATCACTACGTTTCATAATCACATTCATAATTTAGGTGTAGAAACTATACACGCAATGATGGCAACAAGTTTAGAAGAAAAACCAGAAGAAATTATAGAAACAATTGCTAGTTTTAAAAAAGCACTTTTTGGAGAAGATTTGAAATATGTTTTTGCTGATAATGAATTAAACAGAAAAAAAAGATTAAGTATTTCTGAATTAAAAGGACAATTAATTGGCGGAAACTTAGCAATATTAACCTCTATGTTAGGTTCTAAAAGTCAATTAAATACAGAAGGAAAAATCCTATTTATTGAAGAAATTGGTGAGTATAAATATTCTATTGATAGAATGTTGCAAAGCTTAAAAAGAGCAGGTTATTTTACAAATGTAAAAGCTATAATAGTAGGAGATATGTCTTTAATAAAAAAGAATTCTACAAAATGGGGAAGTTCTATAGAGCAACTAATTTTAGATGTTATACCACAAGATGTTCCTGTTTTATTTGATTTTCCTGCAGGACATGAAGCAGATAATAGAGCGTTAATTTTTGGTAGAAATGTAACTTTAGAAGTAGATATGAAAAATTGTTTGCTAGATTTTTCTAAAAATTAGAAATGGCTGCACATAATGAACTTGGCGAAAAAGGAGAAAAAATAGCAATAGACTTTTTATTGAAGAAAGGTTATGTAATTTTAGAAAAAAATTATCGCTATTTAAAAGCAGAAGTAGACATCATAGCCAAAATAGAAAATACTTTGGCAGTTATAGAAGTTAAAACGCGTTCTACAGATTATTTTGGTAATCCAGAAGAGTTTGTAAACCCTAAAAAGATTAAATTACTACTCTCTGCTATTGATTATTACGTTACAGAAAAAGATTTAGATGTAGATGTAAGATTTGATATTATTGCAATTATAGAGCAAAATACATCAACAAAAATTAAGCATTTAGAAGATGCTTTTTTACATTTCTAAATTGTTTAAGTAAGCCTTCAATTTTTCTAAATCTAAAGGTTTTGCTATAATTTTCTTGTTGCTATCTAACACAAAATATGTTGGTGTAGAGTTAATATTATAAGTTCTAGCAATCTTGTTTTCCCATTTATTAAGACCTAAAACATGATGCCAATTTGGTAGCGTTGTTTTCATGTTGTTCCAGCCAAATTCATCATTTTCTAAAGAGAAAGCTATAGCTTTTAATTCTTTTTTGTTTGCTAAAAATTTATGCAATTGTGGTATTTCTCTTAAACAATGAGAACAACTAGTACTCCAAAATATTAAAACATAATTTTTAGCATCATTTAAAGTAGATAATTTATAGTTTTTACCATTTTCTCTCCATGAAAAATCGGGTGCAATTCTACCAACTTCAGACGCTAATAAAGATAGTTTTTCGTTTTTATATTTTTCGTTTTGTAAAGATTTAGGCAATTTGTTGTAGTAATTGTCAAAAAGATAATCTACCATTTCTAAATTTTTACTTTGCTCAAACTGATTAATTAAAAGCTCTATAACGTTTTTTCTAAAAACTACTTCTTTTACTTTAGTAAAAACCTTATTTACAGCTTTTTTGTAAAGTATTTGTTGTTGTTCTAAATCTTCTGAGTAATTAATGTAAAAGATGTAGTCGGATATTCTATCAATTAAAAAAGAAGAATTTATTAATGTTTTGCTAGAAAAATCCATATTGTCAAAAAAAGTAGCATTTATATTTTGCATATACTCTTTTGCATTGGTTTTTATTTCTGATGGATTTGATCTAGAAGTTGCTTTTATAAAAGGCTGAACGTACATTCCGTTTGTACTCTCTAAATATTTCTGTTGTATCGCATTAATAGTTGCTAAAGTAGTTTTATAGTTCGTTTTTAAATCTACTTCGGGGTTTCTTAAAGCGGTAATTTGTAAAGAATCTAGTTTTTGTTGTGCAGCAGAAACTTCACTTAAATAGTTTTTGTAAACAATATTTTCATCAGAATTAGAAAATAAAGTAGTTTGCTCAGGATAATCTGGGTGAAAAGTAAAGCTTACATTTTCTTTGTTGAAGATAAAATCTACAAAACCTGGTGCTTCCGTTCTGTAGGTAATTCTATAAGAACCTACTTTTGCATCTGCAGGTAAATCAAACTGAAAAGTACCGATAGTTTGCTTTTTACCTTCAATAGCAATAGTGTCTTTTTGTATTGTTGTATTGGTGACAAACTTTTGTTTTGCGCCTTCTATTCTATATAAAATTGCCCAATCTGTTTTTATATCATTAGTTAAAGTACCATTAATACTAAATTGTGCTTGTGCAAATGATGATATTAAAAATATTAAAACAAGTACTTTTTTCATTTTTTTCTTCGGATTTTATTTCTCGAAATACTATTTTCAAGAAGTGTACCAAAAATACTATTTCTCTAACAAATTAGGTATATTGTAAACCAAAATTTAACAATATGTCTTTTTCTAATAAAGTAGTTTGGGTAACTGGTGCATCTTCTGGTATTGGTAAAGCTTTAGCGATAGAACTTTCTAAACAAAACGCAAAACTTATTATATCTTCTAGAAATTTAGAGGCATTAACGTTGGTGAAAACAGAGTGTTTAAATTCTGATAATGTTAAAATCTTAGTATTAGATTTAGAGGATTATACGGGCTTAGATCAAAAAGCCACTGAAGCTATAGCTGCTTTTGGTCAAGTTGATGTTTTAATAAATAATGGCGGCATTAGTCAACGCTCTTTAGTACAAGAAACCGAAATTACTGTTGATAAAAGAATTATGGATATCAACTATTTGGGTACTGTTGCTCTAACAAAAGCTATTTTACCGCATTTTTTAGAAAATAAAAAGGGGCATTTTGCGGTAACTACAAGTATTGTTGGTAAAATAGGTACACCTTTAAGGTCTAGTTACGCTGCAAGTAAACATGCTTTACACGGTTTTTTTGATAGTTTGAGAGCAGAAGTTCATCAGAATAATATAAAAGTAACTTTAATTTGTCCAGGTTTTATAAACACCAATGTTTCTAAAAATGCCTTAACAGGTAGCGGAGAACCACAAGGAATTATGGATGATGCTACCGGTAACGGTATGTCTGCAGAGCTTTGCGCAAAACGGATGCTACAGGCAATTGATAGAAATAAAGAAGAGGTTTATATTGCTGGGTTTAAAGAGAAATTAGGTGTTTATGTAAAAAGATTTGTACCTAAATTATTTTCTGTTTTAGTTCGAAAAATGAGTGTTACTTAATCTTCTAAATACTTTAAGTTGTCAAAATAATTTACAATTGCTTCTTTCATTAAAACAGTTTGTTCGCCTGGTTTTAAATTTGGCAGTTCTGTAATTATTTTATAATGAGGCCAGCTATCATCATCAAAATAATCAAACTCATAATAACCATAAGGTTCTAAAAGTTTACAAATAGCAATATGCATTAAGTTTACTTTTTCATCTTTTTTAAAGCTAGTTTGCCCTGTACCTAATTCTTGCACACCAATTAAGTAGATAATACCATCCATATTTAACTCATCACCATCAGCAAATTGTTCAGTAAGTTTAGTTACTAACAAATTCCATTTTAAGGTTTACTACTTTCTCCATGCTTAAAATTTAAGAAGACAAAGATACAATGCCCATTTTTAATTTTTAAAAAAAAGGTGTAGGTTTGAAGAAATTATTTTAATGAATATTTTTGATATAGTTATTGCTGCATTGCTACTGTTTGGTTTTGTAAGAGGTGTAATGAAAGGGCTTTTTGTAGAAATAGCATCCTTAGTTGCTTTAATTGGTGGTGTTTATGGCGCAATACATTTTTCGTTTTTTGTAGGTGATTTCTTAAAAAAATCCGTATCTTGGAGCAAAGAATACATTTCTTTAGCAGCTTTTGCTGCAACTTTTATTATAATCATAGTAACTATAGCCTTAATTGGTAAATTGCTAACTAAATTGGCAGATTTTGCTTCTTTAGGTATTATAAATAAGATTTTAGGAGGCGTTTTTGGCGCATTAAAAATAGGTTTAATCTTAAGTATAGTTTTTATTTTCTTCGGAAAAATGAACGATACCATTCCTTTTGTTGAAAATGAAACTTTAGAAAACTCGATTTTATATTCTCCTGTAAAGAAAATTGCCCCTACAATATTTCCTTCTATCATTAAAGATGAAAAAGATGAAAAAGAGGAAAAAACCCCCCTTTTAAATATATAATACTACTATTTTTTTTGTAGATTTAAGTTTTAATAATTAACCATGAAAAAATTATACTTTTTAATAGCATTTGCGGGAGCTGTTATTCTAAGTTCTTCAAAATTAGATGATTGCAATATTTTGAAAAATAATGCATTTAAGTATAAAGTAGGCAGTAAAGATGTTTTAGTTCAGTTTGGTGAAGATGAATATATCGAATATCATGAAAACAAAAAATATTATATAAAGTCTGATATTGAATGGTTAACAGAATGTGAGTATAAATTAATTATTCAAGAATCTACATTGCCTAATTTCCCTTTTAAAACTGGTACCACTATGCGTATCAAAATAGACAGAGTAAAAGGTAAGAAAGTGTACTATACCGCAAAATTAGGTGGTAGAAGTTGGGAGTGGCGAATGACGAAAGTAAATAAATAAAAAAATCCAGCTTTTTATAAGCTGGATTTTTTTTGTAATCGAGTACAACAACCTATAGCATAGTAACTTTACCTGTTTCTAAAGAGTAAACACCCCCAACAATAGAGATACTTCCCTTATCTTCTAAGTCTTTTAAAATAGGGCTTTTCTCTCTAATTCTTTCTACAGTTAAAAGAACATTATTTTCTACCGTTTTGGCTACAAATTCTGGGTTACTAGAGTTTGCTTCACCTTCTACTTCTTCTGAAGATTTTTTTACAGCTGGCATAATGTTATCTAACATTGCTGTAATATTACCAAGTTCTACACCATCACAAGCTGCTTTTACAGCACCACAACTTTGGTGTCCTAAAACTAATACAACTTTACTTCCTGCTACTGCACAAGAATATTCTAAACTTCCTAAAATGTCTGTGTTTTCAAAGTTTCCTGCAACTCTAGAAACAAAAATATCTCCAATAGTTTGATCAAAAACTTGTTCTACGGGCACTCTAGAATCTATACAAGACAATATCACCGCCTTAGGGTACTGTCCGCCTACTGTTTCTTTAACTAAAGAATTGTAATCTACAGCTTCTAAAGAGTTGTTTGTAAATCTTTTATTCCCCTCTAAAAGGTTGTTTAAAACTTCACTTGGTGTTAAAGCATCTTGTGCTACTTTGTTTATTGCTAATGTTCTCATTTTTTAATTTTTTTAAAATTCGTCTTTAATATTTTCTTTCACCCATAAAACACATGAATCAAATTTTTTAAAAATGTGTTCTATTGGAATAAAATCTGGTATGATGCCTATTCTTTCCATCATATATCTTGGTTGTTCAAGTAAATCAACAAACAAGACTTCTATATTTCTTTTCTTTAAATCTAATAACATATCTTCCATTGCATACAAACCTGATTGATCTATATACTGCATTTTTCCTAAACGCATAATAACGGTTTTGGCAGTTTCTGGTATTTGTTGTGACAATGCTTGAAATTCGCTTGTTGAACCAAAAAACAGAGGTCCTTTAAGATGTTTAATAAATACTTCTTCTTTTAAGTTTTCTGGAAAATTAATTTCATCAGACCATACTTCTTCTTTTAATGATTTTACGTCGGATCTCTTTGCAGTTAAATCTCCAATTTTTTTCATAAACATTAAAGAAGCTATTACCAAACCAATTCCAACGGCATAAACTAAGTTCCAAAAAGTAGATAATAGTAAAACAACCATCATAATTAATACTTCAGAACTCAATTTTATTGGACCTATTTTTATGTCTTTTGGTAAGTGCGGTATTGCTTTTAAACCTTTATAATCCATAACGCCAATACCAACTGTAATTAGAATCCCTGCTAAAACTCCGGCAGGAATTTTAGAAGCAACAGGTCCTAAACCTAACATAATTACAAGCAACATAATACCTGCTATCATACCAGAAATTTTGGTTTTTCCACCGGCATTAATATTTACTACAGTTCTAATTGTTGCACCAGCACCAGGGATTCCGCCAAAAATAGCAGCAATAGTATTACCAATACCTTGCCCAACAAGTTCTTTATTAGGTTTGTGTTTGGTTTTTGTCATGTTATCTGCTACAACACTTGTTAACAAAGAGTCTATTGCACCTAATAATGATAAAGTAAGTGCTGTAAATATGTACGGAGTTACATTGGTTAAACTAAAATCTGTAAAGATTTCCCATTTCGGAATTGGAATTCCGCTTGGTATTTCTTGAATAGTTCTATAGTCTAAATTAAAACCAACCGCAATACCAGACATTACAATTAAGGCAACAAGCGTACTTGGTATTTTTAATGTAATTCTCTTAAAACCATATATAATTACAATGGTTCCTAAAGCTAATAATAGCTCTAACAAATTGATGTTTTTTACTGCTCTTGGCAAAACTTTTAAAGCACCTAATGCACCAGAAGCTTCTTTTGCTGCTAATGTTTTAGATTCTCTAGTAACATCTTCTTTACTTATGGTTTGAGCATTATTAATAGTTTCTTTAAAATTATCTAAAACTAATGTGCCTTCACCAACTTGTTCTTTTAAAATGTTTTCTAAAATTATTTCTTGTGCTTGTGGTTTAAATGTATTTACAAAATCTACATCTTCTTTTGGATAATAACCAACTGAAGGAAGTATTTGTGTAAGTAAAATAATTACACCTATTGCTGTCATAAAACCAGATACAACAGGATAAGGTATATACCTAATGTACTTACCCAAACCTACAACACCTAAAATAATTTGAAACAAACCAGCTAAAATAAACACCGTTAAAATAGCGGGCATTGCTTTTGTAATATCACCATCATTTGCAGCAATTATACCAGCAATAACTACCATACTTACGGCTGTCATTGGAGCTGTTGGTCCGGATATTTGAGTATTAGTACCACCAAATAAGGCAGCAAAGAAACTAATAAAAATTGCACCATATAATCCTGCACTTGGTCCAAGACCAGAAGAAACCCCAAAAGCTAGAGCTAAAGGTAGTGCAACAATACCAGCTGTAATTCCGCCAAAAAGATCTCCTTTTATATTAGAAAATATGTTTTTCATTGGTTTATTCTTTTAAATCCTATGTTTATCAATTAGTTTAAACTTTACTTTCTCGAAGTTATACTTTGTTAGTAATTAGTAGAGAACAGTTTAAGTTTTTAGCAATCGAACTTACTTTAGAATTAATTTCTAGCGTTTTATTTTTGTTTCTATTCAAAAACAACAATTGTAAAGGCGAATTACTTACGTAACTATTTACACTTGCAATTGTATTTCCTTTTTGGCTTAACACAACTTTTTCGATGTTGCTAGTTTGATTGTTTAAAGAATCTGAAGCACTACTCGTTTGCAAAAGCTTTATCGGTTTTTTAGAAAACGCAAACAATTGTTCTTTAATACGGTTGTTTTTTAAATCAATTGTATCAATATAACCAATATCTAGATTGTCGTTTGCTTCTAAAGTTTTATCATCCGAAGAAATCATAATAGTGCCATTAAATTCTTTCAAGATAAAGTCTGTTAGTTTATCTCCAAGAAATGATAATGTTTTAGATTTGCTTTTACCTAATACAATTACACTTGGTTTAACTGCAGCTATTTGTTTGCTAATATTTTCTTTTAAATTACCAAAAGCAACTTTGTGTTTGATATGAACATCATCATCATCTATAGCTACATTGTTAATAATAGTTTTAAGGCTATTATCTGTAGCTATAAATGCTTGATTTATAGATCTCATTGCAGATAGCTGACTCTCTTTTGAAACAACTTCGGTTGCTTTTTTTACACAAAAAAGAGATACATCAGCATTTATAATTCTTGCCAAATTAGTTGCATTGGTAACAATTGCTTCTGTAGCAGAATTTAAATCTGATAGTACAAGAATTTTATGTTTTTCTGACATGGATCTTTTTGTTTTAAGCTGTTTTTTTAGGTCTTAAATTAAAAAACTCAATATAACTTGGTGGGTTTTCTACAATTCCCCTTTCAGAAATCAACTGAATATCGATATTTCTTTCTTTAGCTTTAAAAGCAAAATCTTCTAGAATTTCTATAATATCATGGTCTAAATATCTTGTCTTACGAACATCAATTTCTAAATATGTATTTTCTGGTAAGCTATCTAACTCTTTTAAAATTGCACCTTTGTTAAAAAATGTTACCTCTTCTGCTAAAGTCATTTTAATTTTATTTTTACCATTGCTTTTATCCTCAATATGTAAAAAGTGAGAGTTTTGGAAACTTTTAATTAAAATTACAACGATACCAACAGCTAAACCTAAAGCAATACCTACTAGTAAATCTGTAAATACAATACCAACTACAGTTACTGTAAATGGTAACCACTGTTTCCATCCTAATTTAACCATTTCTTTAAAAACAGATGGTTTTGCTAATTTGTAACCAACTATTAATAATACCGCAGCTAATACAGATAAAGGAATTTTATTTAATAGAGTAGGAATTAAAAGTACCGAGATTAATAGTAAAAAACCATGTATAATTGCAGATAACTTTGTTCTACCACCAGATTGTATGTTTGCAGAACTTCTAACAATTACTTGTGTAATTGGCAAACCACCAATTAAACCAGATACAATATTACCTGTACCTTGTGCTAATAATTCTCTGTTTGTTGGTGTTACATTTTTATGCGGATCTAATTTATCTGTAGCTTCTACACACAATAAAGTTTCTAAACTTGCTACTAAAGCAATAGTAAAACCAGTAACCCAAACTTGCGGATTAGAAATTGCACTAAAATTTGGAAAACTAAATTGCCCTAAGAAAGAATCGATACTATCTGGTACAGGTACACTTACTAAATGTTCTGAATTGATACCATATTTAGAGTTTTCATTGGTAACAAAGTAATAAACAATACCTGCAACTACTGCTACTAATGGCCCTTGAATAATTTGAAAGAACTTCCCTTTTTTAGATAAAACATTGCTCCAAAGAATTAAAATAGCTAAACCAATAATACCAATTATTGTAGAACCTAAACTAATATTATTTATAGAGTTTATAATTTCTGAAAATGTATTTTCACCATCTACTTGAAAGAATGCAAAATCACCTTCTGGGTCTGCGTCATAACCAAAAAAGTGAGGTATTTGTTTTAGTATAATGATAATACCAATACCTGTTAACATTCCTTTAATTACAGATGACGGAAAATAATAACCAATAATTCCTGCCTTTAAAAAACCAAAAATTAACTGAATAATACCACCTAAAACTACAGCGACTAAAAAGTTTTCATAACCTCCTAAAGTTCCTATGGCAGTTAAAACAATTGCAGCTAAACCTGCAGCCGGACCACTTACCCCGATTTTAGAACCACTTAAACCACCTACAATAATACCACCAATAATACCAGCAATTAAACCAGAAAATAAAGGAGCACCACTTGCCAATGCAATACCTAAACATAGAGGTAATGCTACGAAAAACACAACTATACTAGCAGGAATATCGTTTTTAATATATTTAAACATATATAAATATTTTTTTCTTTACTCTTTTCAGAATAAAGCTTTTAATTAAATTTAATAATAGATTTTTACTTGTTCTTCTAGAAATTAAAGTACAAATTCTGGTGGTTGGGTAATAATTTTTGGGTAAGGAGAAACGTAAATTTTAGATGTAAACTGTACGATTCGCTTTTTCTGAATTTTAGAAAAAGACATACTCAAGCTCGAATTTAAATTTACTTTTAGTTCTTTTACAGGGTTTTTCCAGCTATTTTCTTCTTCTTCTTCACTTAAATTTAAGAAAATTGAAATATCTTGATTTTTGTCTACCAGTGTAATTATTGTTGGCGCAGAGATTAGGCCTACAAATAAAAAGGTAAAAAAAATGGCAATCTTAATTTTCAAATTAGCTTAATTTTATTGTTAAAAATAAGGTGGTTTAATTGTTGCGCAGCAATTTAATTTCATCAGAAATAATCCAACCTATCTTCCCGTCTGCTAATTTAATCTTTTTCCAATTATCTACCGCATCTAAAACAATTACTTTTGTACCCTCGTGTAAAGTAAAAACCTCTTCTGAGTTTAAAGTAGGTGCATTTCTAACCTCTGTTTTACTAGAGAATACAATAGCTTGTTTAGTGTTTTTAGAAAAGTTATACTGATTATATGTTACGCTAATTGTAGCTAAAAATAAGATAAAACTGATAATAGCTACTGTAAAAAAGAATCTTTTTTTAATTGGCTTGTGTGCAAAGTAGAATAATAAAAACAAGATAGCACTTAACAATACAAATACAATTGTTACAGCTGCCCATTCATTGTAAGATAACTTTTGAAGATAATTCGCATTAAATTTTTGGAAAAAAGTTTTTGGTACTTCTTCAATATTATCTAGAGCTAATCGCTTTGCAAAAACCAAATTGTTTTTTACATCTTGATTTAAAGGGTTTAATTGTAAAGCCTTTTCATAGTAAAAAATTGAAGGCCCAACTTTATTAAGTTTGTAATAAGAATTTCCTAAATTATAGAATAACTCATCAGAAACAACATCTTGTTTTAATATTTGTTTATAACTCTCTATTGCTTTATCATAGTTGCCATTTCTATATAATTCGTTTGCAGAATTAAATAAGCTATCAATATTTTGTGCTGCTAAACTGTTTGCAATTAGCAACAATAAAAATAAAATTTTCTTCATCTTATAACTGTTTATCTAATTGAACAATAACTTCTTTTGCTCTTTCAAACTCTTGTTTCATTTGAGTTGCTGTAAACGGAGTGTATCTTGCAAAATCAGAGCTTTTTAAAACATCAATAAATTTTGAAATCACATCTTTGTCAACATCTTTATTTTCTAATATTTCTGTTATTTTTTCTTTACTAATATCAGAAGTTTCTATTCCTAATTTAGCTTTTAAGTAATTATGTAAAGCTCTTTCTAAGGCTTCGTAAAAAGCTTCTTTTTTACCTAACTGTTTTTTAGCTTCAGATAAGTATTTTTTAACAAGCTTGTTCGCTTTTCTAGTTTTATTACCAATAACATCATTATTTCTTTCTTCTGCTTTTCTAGCTAAAAATAAAATAATAGGTATTGCTATAAAAGGTAAAATTAAAAGAATATAAAACAATGTAGATTTAAAAAAATCTTTTTGTGCTGTTGTTATAAAATCTGTTTTTGTTGCAATATATCTAAAGTTGTTTCCTGTAATTACAACATCTTGTTTTCTTGCTAAAGTAGTATCTACAGTTACCAATTCTTTGCCTTCTAGAACATCAACATATAAATCTTCTGTAGCAATTGTTTTGTATTTTTTCTCATTTGGATTAAAGTAAGAAAATGATATACTCGGTATTTTATATTTACCTTTATATTGAGGTACTACTGTGTAATTATCTGTAACGTAACCAGAAATTCCGTTAGCGCCAACACGTGTACTTTCTTTACGTTCTGGTTGATACATTTCTAATTCTGCCGGTGTTTCTACTTCTGGCAACTCAAATAAATTTAAATTACCATTACCAGATACTTTTACTTTTACTTGGCTACTTTCGTTTGCTTTTAAAACCTCTTTGCTAAGTGCAACATCAAATTTAAACTGACCAACGGCACCATTAAAATTAGCAGGTTTTCCTTCTAAAGGTAGTGCTCTTGGATTGATAATTTTTTTAGCAGAAGCAAATTCTCTTCTAACGTTTTTAGTAATCGAATTTCCAAAGAAATCTGTTCTACCAGATGGTACACCAATTACGATATCCATTTTCATGGGGTCTATCGAAAGTTTACCTGTTTTAGTAGGAATTAATAATGCTTTCTGAAGTACAATATATCTATAATTTTCGCCATTGTATTTTCCCATTTTTACGGGAAAACCGTTAATTTTTATATTCTGATTCCAGAAACCATTATATTTTGGTGCTTCGGTAACGTTTGTATCGTAAACGCTAACATTTTCACTTACATATAACCTGTATTCTACATAAACACCTTCGCCAACATAAGGCCTAGATTTAGAAATTTCTGCAACTAAATGTATATTTTGTTGGGCAATATAGTTAGGGTCGTTTGGGTCTTTTGGAATTTCTACAGCATCTAAAACAATAATTTTTACAGGATCTGATTTTATTGTTTTACCATTAAAAGTAACAGATGCACTTCCAATAGAAAGTTCTCCTTTTCTTTTTGGCTGAATAATGTATGTATATGATTGCGAAAATGTAACTTTTCTACCACTTGGTGTAGAGCTTATACTTTGGCTAACAGACTGACTTGGCCCGCCAACAACTTTAAAATTAGTGAAATTTGGTGGTGTAAAATTATCTCCACCTTGTTTGTCTATAGAGAATACAACTCTTAAACGCTGATTAACACCTAGTTTATTTTTACTAACTTTAGTTTTTAATGTTGCTTCTTGTGCAACAAAAGACAAACTTAATAAGCAAATGATTATGGATATGTAAATTTTCGACTTCATCATCTTTTTCTGTAAAAGGCTAATTTACCAATCTTTTTCTTGTTTTACTTTTTTACCCTTCGCTTTTTTAGCGTTCATTTTCTTTTGGGTTTTTTTCTCTTCGTTATTTAAACTTTCTAGCAATTGTTTTATTTGCTGCGGAGTCATTTTACCTTGTTGAGGTTTTGGCTTTTGCTGGTCTTTTTTATTATCTTTTTCTGGATCTTGCTTTTTATCTTTATCCTTGTCACCATCGCCATCTTTATTCTCGTCTTTTTTGTCTTTATCCTTCTGGTCTTTATTGTCTTCGTTTTTATCTTTATTCTTGTCGTCCTTATCTTTGTCTTTTTGGTCTTTTTTATCCTTGTTCTTGTCTTTGTTTTTATCGTCTTTATTGTCTTGCTTATCTTTTTCTAAAAGTTTTTGAGCTACGGCTAAATTGTAACGAGTTTCATCGTCGTTAGGATTATTTCTTAAAGAATTTTTAAACGCATCTACGGCGCCTTGATAGTTTTTAGATTCCATCATGGCATTACCTATATTGTGATAAGCTTCTGCTCTTGTAAACTTGTCTGTTGCAGTTTTTGCAGTTAATTCGTATTGAGGAATTGCTTCTTTAAAATTTTTATTCTGATAAAAAGCGTTACCTAAGTTATAAGTAGCTTTATCGTAATTAGAATTACTACCTAAAGCTTTTTGATAAGCCACAGAAGCATCTGTAAATTGTTGTTTATTGTAAAGTTCGTTACCTTGACGTAACATTTTACGTGCAACTCTTTGTTGTGCTATGGTGTCTTTTTGTGCTGCTATTTCTTTTGTTGAAAATAGCATTAAAAAGACAATTATTATGTATGTAAATTTCATTGTTTGTCTTGTTTTTTACTTCAAAATACCTCGATATAATAAGTATTAACAGAAGTTGTATTCTACTATTTTTTTAAATTCTTTTCTTCATTAAATAGATCTACTTTTCTTAGCCATTTTGTTTTCTTGTCAAATAAAAATACATCTATAACTAGAAATAGCAAACCTAATGCCAAAAACCATTGAAACTGATCTTTATAATCAGAGAATTGTTTGGTTTCAAATTCGTTTTTTTCTGCATTTGCAATTATTTCTGCTATAATATTTACAGGTTTTTCTGTGATATTACCATCAATATAATTACCATCAGCTGCATCTGCAATTCCTTTTAAAACTTCTGGTTTACGTTTTGTAATTACAGTTTCACCTTTATTGTCTTTTTTATAACCAATCATAGAGCCATTTAAACGCATAGGTATTGGCCCTCCTTTTTCTGTACCAACACCAACGGTATAAATTTTTACACCTTCGTTGGCCAAGTTTTGAGCTACTTGTTTTGTTTCTTCTTGATGGTCTTCACCATCAGAAAGAATAATTAAAAAACGATTGGTTTGCTCGTCGTTATTATAATAGGTTTTTGCTAATTCTAAAGCGCCATTAATATCTGTACCTTGGCTAGAAACCATATCTGGATTGGCGTTTTGTAAAAACATGTTTGCGGCACCATGATCTGTAGTTATGGGTAATAAAGGATAAGAATTACCTGCATACACTATAATACCAACTCTATCAGAGCCTAGTTTATCTATAACTTTAGAAATAATTTGTTTTGCTTTTTCTAATCGGTTAGGAGCAATATCTTCTGCAAGCATACTTTTAGACACATCTAAAGCAAAAACAACATCTACACCTTCTCTTTTTACGGTTTTTAGCTTTGTACCCATTTTAGGGTTTGTTAGTGCGATAATTAAAAAACTTATACCTAAAAGCAGAAAAATTAACTTTAAAGTGGTTTTAAAAGATGATGAATTTGGTGCTAACTTTTTTAACAAATCTGTATTTGAAAATTTGCGTTGTGTTCTTTTTTTCCACCAAAAAACCAACAAGAAAATAACAATCATTACCGGAATGATTGCAAGTAAATAAAAATAAATTGGTTCTTCTATTCTGTACATTTATATAAAACTCTTAAATAATGTGTTTCTTAAAATAAATTCTAATACTAAAAGGGTTAAACCTAAAAAGACAAAAATTCTAAATTTTTCTTGATAATTGTAATACTTAAACTCCTCTATTTTAGTTTTTTCTAGTTTGTCAATCTCATCATAAATCTCTTTTAAAGATTCATTATCTGTAGCTCTAAAATATTTACCTTCTGTTTCTGCGGCAATTTCTTCTAAAAGCTTTTCGTCTATTGTTACTTGTTGTTTTCTAAAGTTTAATTTGCCTGTTCTTGGGTCTCTACTCCAAGGAAAGTCTGCCATACCATTTGTACCAATACCAATAGTATATACCTTAATTTTTAATTCTTTTGCTAATTCTGTTGCTGTTCTTGGGTCTATATTACCAGCGTTATTTACACCATCTGTAAGTAAAATAATAACTTTACTCTTTGCTTTACTTTCTTTAAGTCTGTTAACACCAGAACCTAAACCCATTCCTATTGCAGTTCCGTTTTCTAATTGGCCCCATTTTAATTCAGAAATAGATCTTTTTACAATGCCTTTATCACTAGTTATAGGTGTTTTTGTAAAACTTTCACCTGCGTAAACAACAATACCAATTCTATCGTTTGGTCTTCTATCAATAAAGCTAACAGCTACTTTTTTAAGTGCTTCTAGTCTGTTTGGTTTTAAATCTCTAGCAAGCATACTTGCAGAAACATCGATTGCCATTACAATATCGATTCCTTTATTTGTTTTTGTTTTTTTGCTTACAGAAACATTTCTGGGTCTTGACAATGCTACAATTATTGCTGCTAAAGCTAGTAATCTTAAAACGTAAAGTATCGGTTTTAACTTTGCTAGAATAGATGTTTCTGCCTTAAAACCTTTTATACTTGGCATTGTTAAAACTGCTGCATCTTTTTTTCGCGTAAAAAAATGCCAAACAGCTAATAACGGAATTAATATTAATAGCCAGAGAAACTCAATATTTAAAAATTCGAAATTACTCCAGTTCATCTTCTTGTGCTGTTATTTGTTTAGGCTTTAAATTTCCTATAATAAATTCTGCGTCTTTTCTATCTTCTTCTATTTCTATTGCTAAGGGTTTCGATTTAGCAAATTTTACTAAATCTGCCTCACGTAATAAATCTTTTAACTTACCAATTGTTTCTTTAGAAGTTTCTATTGTGTCAGATTTTTTAAAATCGTTAATCATTTCTAAAACTTCGTCTGTAGTGTTTTCTAAAGCAGGTACATTTAATTCTCTTTCGATATAACCTCTAACAATTTCTGTTAGTTCAGAATAATATTCTTTTACTTTATTATTTTGCCACAATAGTTTTTCGTCTAATTCATTTAATTTAAATATGGCTTCTTCGTAAGGTGGCAAAGTTCTGTATGTTGGCGCTTCCTCTTCCTCTTTTCTTTTTCTGATTACAAACCAATAGATCCAAAAACCGATAATTGCCAAAATAGCTAAAGCAATATAAATGTAGGTTTTAAAATCGTCGAAAGTATACGGTTCTGCTTTTATAGATTTAATTGGAAATTTCTTAACTTTAGTTGTATCTACAGCAATTGTAGCAACATTTACCAATAAAGAATCTGTTAAATAAGCTTGGTTTTTTACAAAAATTTGTTGTTGCGGAATGTAAAATGCACCGCTATCAAAACCTGTTATAATGTATTTTTTAATTAAGCTATTTTTAATAGTATCTACTTTAGTAGAATCTACAACTTCTAAACCTTTTAATTTTATCTTCGGAATAATTACATTTTTGGTTTCATCTACAGAAATTTTTAATTGAAACTGTTCTCCAATTCTAATGTTGGTTGTATCAATTTCTGCTTTTACCATTGGGTTTTGTGCAAAACTTATGGTCGAAATAAGAAATAATATATAGAATATCTGTTTTTTCATCATTTTAGCTATCGATACTAATTTGTTCATTCTTCTCAAAATTCACCCGAACTGATATTTTGTTAATTTACTTTCCTTTATGCTTAAAATACCCTAATAATTTTTTCACATAATTTTCGTCTACTCTAGTATTTACAGCGCCAGCACCACTTCTTTTAAACATGTTTAAGTAATAATCTGTTAGTTTTAAGGCGTTTGCTTTATAATTTGTTCTTACAGATTTTGATGCTGTGTTTATAGTTAAAACGTTGCCTGTTTCTGCATCTAACATTGGTACCATTCCTAAATTAGGAATCTCTTCATCATGTTTGTCAAAAACTCGAATACCTGTTAAATCGTGTTTTTTAGCAGCTATTTTTAGTGTTTTTTCATAATCATCATCCATAAAATCAGACAACATAAAAACTATAGCTCTTTTTTTTAGCACACTAGATAAAAACTTTAATGCGGCTGCAATATTAGTTTTTTTACTTTTAGGTTTAAACTCTATTAATTCTCTAATGATTCGTAAAACATGACTTTTTCCTTTTTTTGGCGGAATAAAAAGTTCGATATCATCAGAAAATAAAATTAAACCAACTTTGTCGTTGTTTTGAGTCGCAGAAAAAGCAAGTGTAGCTGCAATTTCTGTTACTGTGTCTTTTTTAAATTGTGTTGAAGTACCAAAAAGTTCAGAGCCAGACACGTCTACTAAAAGCATCATGGTTAATTCTCTTTCTTCTTCAAAAACTTTAATATATGGTTCGTTGTATCTTGCAGTTACATTCCAATCGATTGCTCTAACATCATCACCAAATTGATATTGGCGAACTTCAGAAAAAGTCATACCACGCCCTTTGAAAGAAGAATGGTATTCTCCCCCAAAAATATCATTAGACAAACGCTTTGTCTTAATTTCTATTTTACGAACTTTTTTAAGTATTTCTTTTGTATCCATTTTTTGCTTTTGGCTTTTAGTGAGTTAGCTTTTAGCGAAAGGCTAAAGGCAAATTGCTAATAGCTTCTATGGCACTTCTACTTCGTTAATAATAGAATTGATAATGTCTACAGATGTTACATTTTCTGCTTCTGCTTCATAAGTAATACCAATTCTGTGACGTAAAACAT
>JAHDHO010000226.1 GCA_020631275.1 Polaribacter sp.
TCTTCTTCACCCCAATCAATAAAATCTTCTTGGGTTAAATTGGTAACATCTTGTAAATCTTGTAAAAAATTATAGAAATATTTTTCTCCTTTTTCTTTATAATAATCTACAAATTGTTTTCCGTTGGCATTTTCTTCAAAATCATCTAAAATTCTACGTAATGCTTCCGGACCTCTTCTACTTGGCACTTTTACTACTTTATCGGCAAAAAGTGCATTTCCGTCACCTAAGTTACCTCCACCTAAAAGAACTTGTAAGGCTGGTGCTACTAATTTATCCTTCGTTCTAACAGTCATTCCTTGAAAACCAATGTTGGCCATATTATGCTGCCCACAAGCATTCATACAACCACTAATTTTAATGACTAAATCTTGATTTTCTAAATACTGAGGATATTCTGCAGTAATTACTCTTTCTAATTCTTTAGAAATCCCTGTACTACTTGCAATCCCTAAATTACAAGTATCTGTACCAGGACAAGCTGTAATATCTACTGCTTTGTTATAACCTGCTTCTGCAAAACCTAATTTATCTAATTCTTGATAGAAAAAAGGCACTAATTCTTCTTTTACAAACGGAATTACAATATTCTGACGTAAAGTTAAACGGACCTCCGAAGCCGCATAACTATCAACTAAATCTGCTAATAATCTTGCTTTATCTGTATAAAAATCACCTAATAAAACTTTAATACCAATAGCAAAGTAACCTTCTTGTTTTTGCGGAATTAAGTTTGTCGATTTCCATAACTCAAATGCTTCTTTGTTTTTAATTTTGACTTGAGGAACATCAACAGAAACTGGAGTTGAAGCAACATAAGCATCTGCATCAATAGTAACCGTTTTTAATTCTATAGCTTTTTGTTCTTGTGTTATTAAATCTCTAAAAGCATCTAAGCCTATATCTTTTAATAAGAATTTCATTCTTGCTTTGGCTCTACTTTTACGTTCTCCATAACGATCAAAAATTCTTAAAACACCCTCCATTACAGGTATAATTTTATCTGATGGTAAAAACTCATATAAAACATCTGCGTGCCTAGGTTGTGAACCTAAACCACCAGCTACCATCACTTTAAAACCTCTAATGCCATTTTGAATTTTAGCAATAAAACCTAAATCGTGCATGTAAGACAAACCAGTATCTTCATCTGTAGAAGAAAAAGAAACCTTAAATTTACGACCCATTTCTTGGCAAATTGGATTTCGTAAAAAGAATTTATAAAGAGCGTCTGCATAAGGAGATACATCAAAAGGCTCGTTTATATCGATTCCTGCAGTTTCTGATGCAGTTACATTTCTAACAACATTACCGCAAGCTTCTCTTAAAGTTACATCATCTCTTTCTAACTCTGCCCACAATTCTGGTGTTCTATCTAAATCTACATAATGAATTTGGATATCTTGACGTGTTGTAATATGTAATCTTCCTCTTGAATATTCATCAGAAACAGCTGCAATTCTATTTAATTGATTTGTTTTAAGTTTACCATAAGGCACCTTTATACGAATCATTTGAACACCTTGCTGTCTTTGCCCGTAAACACCTCTCGCTAAACGAAGACTTCTAAATTTTTCTTCATCTATTTGTAGATTTTTGAATGCAGCAATCTTATCTGCTAATTCTATAATGTCTTTTTCTACAATCGGATTTTCTATTTCTGTTTCAAAACTTCTCATAATATGCCCAAACTAACCTCTTAAATTAAAGAGGAACTCTTACTTGGGTGTAAGAATTTAATTATAATTTCCTTATTTCCCTATAGGATTAATAGATTTATTGATTAAAGAGTCCTAGTTATTTTAAATAAATTAAAAAAAATTATTTTATAAACCCAACACCTACGGTATTGTTGGTTTTAGGATTAATCAAAATGAATGACCCATTCGATTTATTATCTTTAAAAGAATCGAATGTTAATGGTTTGCTTAATTTTAACTGAATATCTCCTATTTGATTTAGTACTAATTCTGAAGGATTTTCTTCTATTCCAGAAAAATCAGTTTTAATAATACTTGATAATTGTGTTATTTTTGCCTGAGCATCATTTACACCATGTTTAATGTAATATTTTTGTAATGGTTGTAAAGATTCTTTATCCATCCAACAGACAGTAGCTTCTAATTGTTTTGAAATTTTTGG
>JAHDHO010000227.1 GCA_020631275.1 Polaribacter sp.
AATATACGAATATAAGATTCCTATTATAATAGCAAAACCAAAACTTAATAATGTGCCAATTAAAATGTATTCAGTTAATTTTCTGTCTTTAGAAGATGTTAAATCACCAAATCTAAAAACAGACTTTGCTGCTAATAAGAAACCGATAGCTTCCCAATGATTTGTTAGAATAAAAATAAATACAAAAAGACGTTCTAAAATACCAATATATCTTCCTGCTTTAGCTAAAGAATCATCGTTATTTATTTTCGTTTCTGGGCTCCATTGGGTTATAAAAACTTTAATAATAACACCAGATACATTTGTAACTAAAAATAACGCAACTATTAAAAGTAAATTTTGTTGGGTAAAAATTTTTGCGAAATCTATATGTAAACTCTGATAGATAGAAGTTGTGAGTAGTAATACAATTATATGTAGCAATTGATCTATAAAAAACCAATTTCTTTTAGTTTTATCATTTTGAAAATATAGTTTTAGTAAGTCAATAATAAAATGTGTTGATACAATTACAAGCAAACCAAGCCAATATGTATTCAATTTAAATTCAAGAAGAATTAATAATAAAAGTGCGTGAATGCTAATGTGTAGGTATAATTTAGAAGATTTTATTTTTTTTTCTTCTTTATCTTTTACCCATTTGTTAGACTGTAATACAAAATCACCTAATATATGAGCTAATAGAAATTTTAAAAACAATAACATATTAATTACTTATTTTTTGTGTTATAAAATCTCTAAAAAGATTGTCTAATTTTAGTAATGGTTCTAAACCAGCTCTTTTTTGTCTTTCGCTAACTCTACCTTGGGTAATATTAAGCATCTTTGCAATTTCTTTTTGAGTGATTTTTGGGTTTTCTAAAACGATTTTAAATACTTCTGCAGAATTTGCAGACCAAGAATCTATAGTTAATAAAGCCAAATCAAAAGCAATATTAAATGTTCTATCTATTTCTTGCCATGGTGTTTTTATGGCTAGACTTTGTTTTTTTAAATAGTTGTCAAAAGCAAAACCAGAATTAATAAAAGCTTCTCCGTTGGCTTCTGTAATCTTATCAGCATTGTACTCTTTTTTACCAATTCCTATACCAATTCTAACATCTATATTAGCAATACTTTTTAGTGTCGATTTTATTTTTAAAGCAACTAAAAAGGCTTCTTCAGGTTTTTTAACTTCTACTTGAAAACTATCGCCTCTATAAATTTGCCAGTATTTTGGGGATTCGCCAAAATGAGCTAAAATTTCTTTTAGAGATTTTAGCCAATCGATATTGTTAGTTTTTCTAGAGTTGATAACATCTCCTGTTAAAATACTAGTCATATATTTGTAGAAAATTTAAGTAAATATACTAAAATTTAATATTAAAAAGTAATTTTATCTGTTTTTAAGCAGATATTTGTAATTATCTGTTTTTAAGCAGATATTTTGTTTTATCTGTTTTAAGTTATTAATGTTGATGAAACATAGTTATTTACTTATACTACAAAATAAATAGAATTTATAAATGTGGAATAATTTGTGAATAAGTAATAGTATCCGTTACTTAAAATCACAATTAGTTTCGTTAATTTTAACGCCTAAATACTTCAAAAAAATATCTCTTGAATAATTACTTAGAATCTTTAAATGAGCCGCAAAGGCAAGCTGTTATACAAAAGGATGGACCAATGATAATTATTGCTGGTGCCGGTTCTGGTAAAACACGTGTATTAACCTATAGAATTGCTCATTTAATGAAGCAAGGTGTAGATTCTTTTAATATTTTGTCTTTAACCTTTACCAATAAAGCAGCAAAAGAAATGAAGGCTAGAATAGCCTCTGTTGTAGGACAAAGTGAGGCAAAAAATCTTTGGATGGGAACTTTTCACTCTGTTTTTGCAAGAATTTTACGTTCAGAAGCAGATAAGCTTGGTTTTCCTACCAATTTTACAATTTACGATACCCAAGACTCTGTAAGATTAATAAGTGCCATTATTAAAGAAATGGGCTTAGACAAAGAGCGTTATAAAGCAAAACAGATTTTAGGAAGAATATCTTCATTTAAAAACAGTTTAATAACTGTTAGAGCTTATTTTAATAATTCTGATTTGCAAGAAGCAGACATGCATGCAAGCAGACCAAAAG
>JAHDHO010000044.1 GCA_020631275.1 Polaribacter sp.
GAGAAGGAATTCCTTGGAAAGGAAATTATTCTTCTTGGTTAGATCAAAAATCTAATAGAATGGCACAAGAAAGTAAAACAGCTTCTAAACGTCAAAAAACATTAGAACGAGAGTTAGAATGGGTTAAACAAGGTGCTAAAGGTAGACAAACAAAGCAAAAAGCTCGTTTGAAAAACTATGATAAGTTAATGAGTCAAGATCAAAAACAAGTTGATGAAAAACTTGAGATCTTTATACCAAACGGACCAAGATTAGGAACCAATGTTATTGAAGCTACTGGGGTTTCTAAAGCATTTGATGATAAAATTTTATATGAAAACCTAGAGTTTAACCTTCCACAAGCGGGTATTGTTGGTATCATTGGGCCAAATGGTGCTGGTAAAACAACAATCTTTAAAATGATTATGGGAGAAGAAAACCCAGATAACGGTAGTTTTAAAGTTGGTGAAACAGCTAAAATTGCATATGTAGATCAAGCGCACTCAGATATTAATCCTGATAAAACAATTTGGGAGAATTTTTCTGACGGACAAGATTTAGTTATGATGGGTGGTAAGCAAGTTAATTCTCGTGCTTATTTAAGTCGTTTTAATTTCTCTGGAAGTGAGCAAAACAAAAAAGTTTCTACTCTTTCTGGTGGAGAAAGAAATAGGTTACATTTAGCCATGACTTTAAAAGAAGAAGGAAATGTTTTACTTTTAGATGAGCCTACAAACGATTTAGATGTAAATACTTTAAGAGCCTTAGAAGAAGGTTTAGAAAACTTTGCAGGTTGTGCGGTTGTTATTAGTCACGATAGATGGTTTTTAGATAGAATTTGTACGCACATTTTAGCTTTTGAAGGTAATAGTGAAGTGTATTTCTTCGAAGGATCATTCTCTGATTATGAAGAGAATAAGAAGAAACGTTTAGGAGGAGATTTAATGCCAAAACGTATTAAATATAAAAAGCTAATTCGTTAATAAGCTATGAAAAAATATGTCTTTAAATTAATAATATTACTGGTAGTCATATCTTTTTACTCGTGTGAAGAAGAAAGTGATTGTGAGACTAGAAAAAGATGTTATAGTGATGGTAATGGAGGGCAAACTTGTATAGACGAACCGGTACCAGGAACTTGTTTTGATAGTGGGTTTGGTTTTTAGAAATTAACTCTCGATATTATAATAATAAATACAATTAAAAAGTCCCATTTTTTATATAAAAAATGGGACTTTTAACTTCTACTTCTCCTATCACAATTCATTAATCATTAAGCATTTTTGAAATTATAAATTGATTTTTACAAATGTAAAATAATCTCTGTTTTTGTAAATAGGTATAAATACCTGTTTTAATTATTTCTTCTTCTAGAAGTTCCTTTTTTTTCCTTATTGTTTTTAGTTGTTCTTTTTCTTACAACTGGTTTTTTAGTAACTACTTTTTTTATTTCTTTAACAGTTCTTTTAGAATTACCTTTTTTAGTTACAACCTTTCTTCTTGTATCAACTGTATTATTTCTACGAGTTGTTATAGAATTGTTTCTGTTAGGTTTTGTATTTCTAGTTGTTCTTGTATTTTCATTTCTAGAAGTGTTAGTATTTCTAGTAGTATTTGCTTTTCTATAAGTTATATGACGTCTATTAGTGTTTATCGCTTTTTTAGTTACTGGCTTTCTTCGTCTTATAATATTGTTTCTTTTTCCTTTACTATTTCTGTTAGATCTATAGTAATAATATCTACTATCTTCTCTAAACTTTGTAAAGTTTCTTCTAAAGTCTCTCTTAAAAAAATATGCATCATTATAATTATAAATGCTTCCAATATTTAAATTAATTCGAACACCGTTATCAAAATAATAATTGTCTTTAACCTCACCGTAAAAAATCGGTTCTCCGTATCTGTTGTATTTTACAGTTAAATTACCAACATTAGTAAGTCTGTTTCTATAATATCTCATAAAGACATTACCAACTCTAGATACGTTTCCTCTATAATCATAATTAATAAAAACATTACCTACACGTCTAATTCGTCCTCTAAAATCTCTTTTAATCGTAACGCCTGCAGTTCTTGTTCTAACACCATTATAATCGTAATATGTATTATTATAATTTGTATCAAAATCGAAATCTCCGTTTGTAAAAATAAAAAAATCAATTCCTCTTTCTCTAAAGTTTACAGCTTCATTGTAAGAGTAATTAACCCTAATGTTGTTTGGTAAATAGTTGCCGTTTTTGGCTTCAACAGTAGAAACCATCATGAACAATCCTAATAAAATAAGTATACCTTTTTTCATAATATATGGTTTTAATGGTTTTGTCTACTCTAATTGCTTTTCGACATCCGCATTTGGTTAGATTATTTTCAAAGAGTGTGCCAAAAATTTATAGATACGATTACAAAATGTCTGTTTTGTATAAAATAATTTATTTAATTGTTTGTTTTTTAATTGATTAAGGATTTTAAAAATCCGAAAATATCTTGTAAATTAGAAAAACTTTTTACGACTGTTAACAGAAAATATTTATGATTGAAGCTATCGAGCAGAATTTACAAAGAGGAGTACAATTATTAAAAAATATTTCTAACGAGCAATACAGAAATAAATCCGTAGGACCTTATCACTCAAGTATAGGTTGCCATATGAGGCATATTTTAGATGTTTATTCGTGTATATTTAATGGCTTAGATGGTGGTTATATAGATTTATCGGTTAGAGAACGAAATGAATGCGCAGAAAATGAAATTGAAGTTGGAATACAATACTTTGAGACTGTAATTAAAAGATTACATCAAATTAGTAAAGATGATTTTAATAAAAGCGTTAAAGTTTGTGACAATGTAGGTTTAGGAAATGAAACCGCAAGCTATACGGTTGCAGCAGCCCTAATGCAAGCACAGAGTCATACTACACATCATTATGCGAGTATTGGTTATCTTATTTATCAATTAGGAATCGAATTACCTGTTGCAGATTTTGGTTTTAATCCTAGTACAGTTAAACGTTAGTTTTGTGTTTTTAGATAACATTAACATCTATTACTTGTAAGATGGTATATATATTGTATTATGTGTGTAGTTATTAATAAAATAATTAAAATATGTATTTACAGAAAATTAAGAATCATTTATTAACACTTACAATCTTATTATCTACTGTTGTTTACGGACAGAGCTTACCGATAAGCCATGTTGCAGAGATAGATCCTATTGCTCAAATAGAAGATCCAGGGTTAAAAACAATCTTAGTTAATGAGATTAACTCCAATAAAAAATGGAAACGATTAATTGCTGGTAAGCAAATGTCTATTGGTATTGTAGATTTAAGTGATTCTACAAATTACAGATATGCAGGGATGAATGATAATTTTATGATGTATGCCGCAAGTTTACCAAAAATTGCGATTCTTTTAGCCGCTATGGATGCTATAGAAAATGATGAATTAGAATATACCGATGAAATTAAAAAAGATTTACGTTTAATGATTAGTAAATCTAACAATCAGGCTTCAACTAGAATGATAGATAGACTTGGTTACAAGAAAATTGAAGAGGTGTTAAGAGCGCCAAAAAATAAATTATATGATGAGAATGTTGGTGGAGGTTTATGGGTAGGTAAGAGGTATGCTGCTTCTGGTAAAAGAAATCCAGATCCTTTAAAAGGACTAAGTCATGCGGCAACTACAAGACAAGTATGTAGCTTTTATTATCAATTGGCATTGGGTAATTTAATAAGTACAGAACGATCTGCTGAGATGTTAGAAATTATGAAAGATCCGAAGTTGCATCACAAATTCGTGAATACTTTAGACAAAATTGCACCAAAGGCTACAGTTTATAGAAAATCTGGTTCTTGGAGAAATTATCACTCAGATTCTGCTTTAGTTTGGGGGCCAGAAAGAAAATACATTATTGTAGCCCTGATAGATAATGATTATGGTGAACAAATAATAAGAAATTTAGTAAGACCGTTAGAAAAAGTATTAAAAAAATCACGTTCTTTATAATCTGTTTGAAGACAATTAAATCGTGAAAAAAATTATTACAAAAACATTTGGATTAAGAGATGATGAAATAAGCATCTCTTTTTTTATGTTCTTATATATATTTATAATAATAACAACTTTACTAATAGTTAAGCCAACAGTAAATGCACTTTTTGTATCTAAATTAGGTGCAGACAATTTACCACTTGGTTATCTTTTAGTAGCAAGTATTGCGGTTTTAACTTCTTATTTTTACAATAGGGCCATTCGATATTTTTCTTTGGTAAAAGTAACTGTAATCTCTTTAATTGTTTTTAGTATTGCTTTTATTGCTTTAGGTTTTATTATAAAGTTTACTGTTATTAGTAATTGGCTGTTATACTTCTACTACACATTTATTTCTTTATTTGCAGTAGTTGCTACTTCTCAGTTTTGGTTATTTGCAAACATGGTTTTTAATGCAAGAGAAGCAAAAAGAAACTTTGGTTTTATAGGTGCAGGTGCTATTTCTGGAGGTATATTTGGCGGATATTTAACAAGTATTATTGCAACTAGTTTTGGAAATGAAGTCGCTATTTTTATGGCTGCAGCTTTAATTTTAGTTTGTATTCCTATTTTAAAGAAAGTATATAATTTAAAAATTAAATTTCTTAATACCTTTAAAAGAAAACAAGTAATTGCAAATCAAGAAAACTTAGAAAGTTCTTCTTTAAAATTAATTAAGAATTCTAAACACTTAACATACATAGCTTTAATTACAGGTATTGGAGTAGTTGTTGCAAAATTGGTTGATTTTCAATTTAGTGATTTTGCTCAAAAAGCATTACCAGATTCTGATGACTTAGCTGCCTTTTTTGGATTTTGGTTCTCTTCATTTAATGTAATTGCATTGGTAATTCAATTGTTTTTAACAAATAAAGTATTAACTAAATTAGGTGTTTCTACTACTCTGTTAATTTTACCATTAACTATTGCTTTTGGATGTTTATTATTTTTAACCTTTCCAGAATTATGGGTTTTAATCATCATTAAAGGCATCGATGGTAGTGCAAAACAATCTGTTAACAAAGCAGCAATAGAGTTGTCTATAATGCCAATTCCAATTCAAGTTAAAAATCAGGCAAAGTCATATATTGATGTAGTAATTGATAGTATAGCAACTGGTTTTGCAGGGTTCTTATTAATTTTTCTGATTAAAAGATTAAACTTAGACACAACATATATAACGGTAATTATCTTATTTTTTACGTTTGTTTGGATATTGTTTATTTACAAATTAAGAGAAGCATATTTTACGTCTTTTAAAGAAAATATTCAGAAAACGCTTACGTTAGAAACTGTAAAAAGTAAAAAAAGAACTAACACAATTGCAGATGTTAAACAGATTCTCTCTAGCGGAAATGAAGAGGCTATTTTAAGTGCTTTAGATCGGTTAAAAGATTATAAACAAACCAATTTTAATCAAGCAATAATTAGGCTTCTAGAGCATCCTTCAAATAAAATTAAAACTAAAGCTATAGAGTATTTAGATGCTTTTGATAGTGTAGATATTTTAGATAAAGTAGAAGTTTTAGTATTCGAAAAAGATGATTTACTAGTATATATTGCTTTGGATTATATTTTAGCACATTCGCCAATTTCTGATGCTTCATTTTTTAATAAATACTTAAATCATTCTAATGAGTATATTGCTAACGGAGCATTACATTCTTTAGCAAAACAAAGCTATAACAATGCCAAACTTGGTTTAAAATATAATGTTTTAGGCAGATTAGAAGAAAAAGTAGTAGCTCTTAAAAATGGTAATTTATCAGATAGACAAGAGGTTTTAGCTGGTTTGTTAATGAGTATTGCTTATGCAAGAATGACAAATAATTATCATTTAATTAGTAAGCATTTAAAAGATAGTAACTCGTATGTTGCTAAGTTTGCTACAATTGCTGCGGGTATAACTTCTGATGAAATTTTTATTGATGATTTATTAAATCTCTTATTAAAAAAGAAATATCGTAAAAGAGCTGTAAAGGCGCTTAAAAATTATGGGCCAAAAATAATAGACTATCTTTTTAAATTAGATAAAAAAGGGGTTTTGAAACCATCTATTAAAAAACATTTACCAAGAGTTGTAGAATCTTTTAATAATGAAAAATCTGTAAAAATATTACTGCGTTTGTTAAGAAGTAGAAATGCTGTAACTAGGTTGTATACATCTAATTCTTTGGTTAAAATTTTAAAGAAAAATAAAAACTTAACGGTAAGTTCTAGAATTATAAAAAACCAAATTTTAAGAGAAAGTAGTTATTATAAAAATACATTAGAAATTATAGTATCTATTCAAAATTTGGCAGCTACAGAAGCTAATTTATCAGGAGTAGAAATGGCCGAATTAAATGTTGTTAGAAATCATTTAATTACAGAATTAGAAATACTTTTAGATAATAATTTAAAGGCAATATTTAATCTTCTAAGTCTGGTGTATAATCCCGAAGATATAAAGATGACGTATATCGGAATTCAGAGTGAAATAAAAGAAGCAAAAATTAATTCTTTAGAGTTTTTAGATAATATTTTACAAAGCAAAATTAAAACCATGGTTTTGCCAATTATAGAGTATTATGTAGTTGATGATGCTAATTATAAATCTACCATTATAAATTTAAATCAATTAAACGAAAGAAAGGCTCTTAGAAGAATTATTAGAATGGGAAATTTTAAATTAAAAATTCTTGTTATTAAATATGTTCAAATATCTAACAACAAGAATTTAATTTCTGTATTACTTCCTTTAAAACAATTTAGAAATGCAGATGCAAAAGCTTTGGCCACCAAAGCATATCATCTATTTATATCTAACAATCATTAATTATTTTCTTCATCTGCATCACTTTTATATTCTTCCTCTTTTATAACTGGTTTTAATGTAGGATTAGCTTCATCAATAATATCATCAATTTTACTAGCAAGATACATATGGGCACCGGCAGAATTTTTGTTTAAAACATTAGACATCAAACAAACAATGTACTTTATTCCGTTTGGATGTTCAACAATAATAACAGAGTTCATATAATTAAAAACATTACCTGCATAACTTTTACAATCCGGATTTTTTTCTCTATCGCATTTATAATAACTACCAGACTTAAAATAAACAGCAGCACTATCTAATCGCGGTGATTTTGCGTACCTAATTCTTCTATCGGTTAAATATAAAAGTCTTTTCATTTCTAAACTAGAGGCTTCATCGACAACGTTACCTTGCTCTAATTGTAATAAAAATTTCATTAAACCTTTAGGTGTACCAATACTTCCGCCTTTACGACCAACGTATTTACCAGCAGGTCTTGTAAACATTCCGCCTAATTTCCATTCATCTTCTGTAATTCCTAATTTTCTTAAAGGTTGGTTTACTACTGTATGCGCTAAGTTTGTTAAAGAATCTCTTGGTGTTTCTTTAAAGTAATTTTCTGCTTTTTCTGCATCTAAAAAGAAATAATCTTGACCAAATGCAGCCATTAACATTGCCTCTCTATACATTACACTTGCGGCACCGTTATTACTTACAGAAACCATGTGATCTAACCATTCGTAAAGAGAAAATTCATCACTAGCAATTACGCGTCTTTTTGTTAATTTATCATTTTCGATATCATAAATTGGTATTGTATGATGATCTCCGGTACCCCAATATCTCGCAGTAACTTTTATATTTTTTAGGTAGTTTGCTCTGTCGTCAAAAGAATCTGGACACAGTTTTTGTAATTGATCAAATACGGCTAATAAAACAGCAATTTTCCCTACACTTCCGGGTTGATACCCCACATTTTCTCTATGTTCTGCATATTTTAAATTATCGGGGTTACTCATGTCTAAAGCAGTCATAGAGTAAGCGCCATAAGGAATAATGCTCTTTAATTTTCTTTCAAAATCTTTATCAGAAATTAATAAATCGTTTACACTATCTTTTTTTCTTTTCGTTAAGTTTAGTTTTATGTCTGCTAAATTTTTATAAGCTCCGGCAGGTATTCTTGTATACCTAACACTATCTAGTTGAAATTTTCTAAGTTGGTACAATCTAGCAATTCCTGTTCTTTCATAACCATCAATTGGGTATTTAATAAAGCCAAATGAAGCTAAAACCAAAACGGCTATTAATAAGTGTTTTCCTTTAATCATTATATTTTTTCTTTTAGTTTAATTTCTTTGTTAGTATCTACTTTAGGTGAAATAGCGTTTAAATAATCAGAACTTTTAGCTTGTTTATTTTCTACAAATGGTCTTATTTGAAATAGCCAAAGTTTGTTGTCTTTAAAACCAAATTCAACATCATAAGCGTGGTTTTCTTTATTTTGTTTATCTATTTTTTGTCTTATTTCTGATGCTAATTCTCTTATTTCGCTAACATTATTATAATTTAATATAGGTTTGTTAAAGGTTGTATAATATTTTTTGGTACTTCCGGTTGCAGGAAGTCTAATATAATCTGGTTGTCTTGCAGGGCTTAATAAAAAGCTGCTTTTTTCTGTAATTAATCTGGTTTCTGCAGATTGCCCGTCTACGGCGCCACCAGCACCTCTACTAAATGCAACTGTTAAATCATTTTCAGATCCTTCGTTTATCCCTTTTGTAATCATTACACCAGAGTAATCTACGTCTACACTTGGTATAATTAATATTGATGGATATACATTTTCTGGGTTTAATAGGTACTTTTGGCGCCATTTAAAACTCCTTTCAGAATAAGCCGATGCCCAAACTTGCTTTATACCATTTATTATTTTTTCTTCCTTTAAAATGTTAAACAAAGTTAGGTTTAAACCAGCTCCTGTAAATTCTTTTAAATCTTCCATATTGGTATCACTTCTTAAAAAAACCGGAACGTTGCCTAAATTATCGCCAAAAACTGATGAAAAATTGCTTTTTAAATCTTCTATGAATGAAGCGTCTAAATCTATATTTAAAATAGCTGTATGCAATTCTTTTAAAGATGCTATTACAAATTTTTCGATTGCATCTTCAGCAACGTTTTCTTTTTTTAATTGTGCTGCTTTATTAAAAGTCTCATTTAAAAACTGCCAGTAAGTTTTATTTTTTGATGGCATTTCTTTATTCATATGAGATTTAAAAATACCAAAAGGAATAATAATACCTTCAACTACTTTATCTGGAAATAGATTTTTTAGTTCTCCTAAATTGGCAGCTTTTGGTCCGCATAATATACCAGAATCAGATGCTTTTACATCTTTCATATTTATAATTTTAGATACATCTAACCTTAATTTATCGGTTGGTACCTCAATCATATTTTTAGTTCTTTCTTTTTTGTCGAACAGCTTTTGTTCTTCATCCGTCATGTCATTTTCTAATTTTAAAATAACATTACCTTTATTTGAAACAGCGTAAAAAACATTTTTATCTGCATATTTTTCTAATGATTTTAAATTATCATTAGACAAAGCGGCATTAGGTATTCCTAGGTTTCTTGCTAATAATTGCACGTGGGAAACTAAGTTTCCTTCAGAAACGGTCATAATACCAGCAACAGGTTTTAAATCCGAAGGTGGTTTTTGAAAAATATAAATATTGTTTGTGTTTACTTCAATATTTTCTGGATTACCATCAACAACAATTAACTTACCAAATGCATAACCAGGATTTAAACCTCTAATAGAACCTTGGTTGCTTATATTCATAACATTATTGTTAACATTAGAAATATTAGCAGCAAAACTATTTAGTTTACTTACTGTTTCGCCTAAGTTTAATGTAATCGAATTACGAATTCTATCGTCTATAAAACCATAAGCAAAAGGTTCAAAATCGGCATAAATATTTACAGTTTCTTGGTAGTTTGCTTTTACTAAAGAAGTGCTCCATTCTACAATTCTTCTCGCACAAGTAACCAAAGTATTTAATTCTTTTTGCGTTATCTTATCATTTAAAAGTGTTGTTGCGTATATTGGTTTTATCAAATCGAACTCCCAAGCTTCTACCAAACCAGTTGCATAAGATGCACAAGTTAAAGTTTGTGTTTTTAAGATTGTTTCTTCTAAAGTTTCTGGTTGCCATTTTTGAGTTTCTATCAATAAAATTTTTTCTAATTGATTGGTTAAATCTAAAAGTATCAAACGGTCTTTACTACTATTAAATAAAGTGATATTATATCTTAAAAAGTCTAAGTTTTCTGTGATTTTTATAACAATATCTTTAGCGCTTAAATTAGATTTATCTTCATTTATAAAATCATTTAAACTACTTAAAACATTATTTTTATCTTTAATTTTAGAAACTTCACTTGCAATAGTTTTATAATTTAAAGCTGCGTAAAACTCTTGCATTGTTTGTAGAAGTTTGTCAAAAATTTTCTTCTGTTTTGTATTAATTTTAGAAGCATTTTTTTTGATAAAGTTCTGCACTAAATAAATATCTGATTTCTCTGGATTACCATGAATTTTTATTCTGACATCCATAAATTCTGATATTTCGTCTGCTAAAACTTTAGATTCGCTACGCATTTGTTGTGCAATGTTAGAATCGCCATTGTGAGGTATGTCTTTTAAAGCTTGTCTTAACAAATAATAATTATTGTTAACAAAACTATCGTCTTTCAAAATAGTTTCAAAAAACTGTTTTCCCCAAGCTTCTTCATCTTCAGATTGTACAGAACCTCTGTAGTATTGTCCTTTTTTTAGAATCCAACCATCATCTATACTTGCAAGATATTTACCTAATTGATATTGCTTTAATCTGCTATAATTATTTTCTGAATCTAAAAAATCTTGATTGTTTAAGCTGGCTAAAATTTCTCCGAAAAATACATGATTTGTTTTTCTTAGGTCTAATACGGATTGTTTAAAAGATGCATGCTGAATACCACCGCCAATAGAATCTGGACATGGATCTTTAGCATCTCTAACAGAACCGTCTTTACAATACCATTTTATTCTGTAGTAAGGCCCACGAATATCATCTTTGTAAGATGATATTAGTTTTTTTATATCGTTGTTAGATTTTTGTTGAGCATAATTAATTGATCCAATTAATAACGCAAAAGCAAAAGAGAATAGTAGTTTTAATTTCATGATTTGTTGTTTGATATAACAAATCTAATTTTTTAAAATGTAATAGTGTACCTAAAAACTTAAATAGAGTAACAAAAATATTGATTGAGTTAAAAATTGCTTAATTTGCTTTAGAAATGATTTGAGTAAAAGTAAATTTAGAGTTATTTTGCTGAATATAAACTTCTTTACAATTGGTTGGATGTATAAAAATGTACTTTTTTAAGTAATTAAATTCGTGCTCATTTAACCAAAAATAACTTTCAAAATCTTTGTTTCCTAAAGCATCATATCTTGCAATTTTATAGGTTTGATTGTCAATTTTCTCTTCAATTTTAAACCAAGCACCGCTTCCAATTCCGCCCAACCAAGTTCCGTTTATTAAATTAAATACGTCTAAATTGGGTTTTTCCGTTCCTTTTAAATTAGGTTCGCCATTAAATTTTTTAAAAAAAGATGCTTTATATTCTTTTAGAATAGATCTATTTAAGTAAGACTTAACTTTTTGGTTATAAATACAATAAATTGTATTGCTTGTAGTTGCTTTAATAACATTTCCTATTGGGCTTGGAGTAAGTAAATTAGATTTTTTTAATTTTTTACCAATCTTATTATTATTTGTAGAAGCTATTATAGTATCGGTTACAAACCTTGCGCAATTTGTGCCGTTTTTTAAAAAAGCACCATAAGGAATTTCTTTTGAATCAATTAGGTTTTTAATAAAGGTTTGTGCTTTATTAAAGTTGATATCTTCATGAATACTAGCAACTAATCTACCATCTCCATGCGTTTTTTGAGGATTACTTTCTATCCAAAGTAAAATTTCTTCTAAGTTTATTAATTTGTCATTTTTAAACTCAGCATTAATTGTAACTTTCAATTCTGGATCTGTTTCTGCAGAACGAACACGACCATTACCATAGGTTGTAATATATCTACCAAAATCGAAATATTGTATAGTTTTATTTCCTTTTTCTAATAACAACAAAGCCGCGTGACCAGCTTGTACAGCGTGTTTACTGCCGATACCAATTTTTGGCCAGAAATTACTTAAAGTTTCCCAGTAAGCAGGTCTTACAACCGTATCTGGGTACGAAAGAATAATGATTATTCCGTCTGAATGCTGCATTGTTAAGAATTATTAAATATTGCTTTTAATAATATTTGAAACGTTTTGAAAGCAAAATATAATGTAAATACAATTAAAACGACTGCAATAACTATCAAGATATACGAAAGATATTCTTGCGAAGTATCTTCAAACTTTTTTAAGGCTTTAAAAGCCATTGTTAATACAATAGGAGAAACAATAAAAAGTAATATTAAGATTGCGATATGTTTTAAGCCTTTGCCTAATAAATTTACATCTGTACTCATTTTGTATAATTTTTTATTGCATTTCTAACGTTGCCAAATTCCTGTAATAATGAAGCTGCTTTTTGTAAGTCGATATTTAATTCTGATGCTAACATTTTTTGACCTCTTTCTACTAGTTTGTTATTAGAAAGTTGCATATCTACCATTTTATTCCCCTTCACTTTTCCAAGTTGAATCATAGTAGTTGTAGACAGCATATTTAAAACTAACTTTTGTGCAGTTCCTGCTTTCATTCTAGAACTTCCGGTAACAAACTCAGAACCTACTACAACTTCTACCGGAAATTTAGAAACTTTTGCTAACGGACTATTTTTATTACAAGTAATACAACCTGTTACAATATAATTTTCGTTACATTTTTCTAAGGCAGAAATTACATAAGGCGTTGTACCAGATGCAGCAATACCAACTACAATATCTTTATTTGTGATATTGTGCTCTTGTAAATCTTGCCAACCTTGTAATTTGGAATCTTCTGCAAATTCTACTGCTTTTCTAATGGCATCATCTCCGCCCGCAATAATTCCAACCACTAAATCATAAGAAACACCAAAAGTTGGTGGGCATTCAGAGGCATCTACAACACCCAATCTACCAGAAGTACCTGCACCTATATAAAATAATCTACCGCCATTTTTTAAACTATTAACAATGTTATTTGTTAATTTTTCTATTTGAGGTAAAGATTTTTCTACAGCTAATGGTACTGTTTTATCTTCGTTATTAATATTAGTTAATACTTCTTTTACAGACATCTTTTCTAGATGATTGTAATGTGAGTCTTGTTCTGTAGTTTTTATAAATGTCATCATTCAAAAATACAGATTTTTTGTATTCTTGAATGATGATTTAATTGAAGTTTTAGTTTTTTTCTACTAAACTAATTTCAAAAGTATCCGTTTCGGAAATATGAAAATAGCCTAAAGGATAATTAGCATCATTTGTAGTATTGATAATATTACCTAATAAAGCTGTAGGTGCTGTTTGAAAAGGACCACCATCATTACCACCTGCTTGACTTGTTAAAATCTCGAAATACGTATAATAATCTTTAGAAATACCAGAAAGTTTAATGGTAACTGTTGTAGGCAATTCTATTTCATCCTCTTGGTAAAAAGAAGAGAAGTTATATACTGCTCCGTTAAAAAATCGGTCATCTAAAGTTAAAAATATATTGTTTGTGTAATCTATAACGTAAAAGTTTTCGGCATTTCCGTCGTCTTCAAAAGAAACCTTTAATTCGGTTTCATTACCTGTAAATAAAGTTTCATCACCTTGTTCTACACTAATAAAAGGTGTAGATTTAACCTTTGTTGCTTTTGATTTAAAAACCTCATTATTATAGATTACGGTTAATTCGTATTCTGTATTATCTTCTGGTATAAAAGTGTTTATCGGTTCGTAATCTCCAGAAGCGTTTACATCAGAAAAATTAATAACAGAATTATCTGATAATTTTGTAAGAAAAACAGTTGCATTAGTAACTATAGGAATCGTTTCTTCGAAATAATTTGCAGATTCTCTAAGTTTTACAATAGTTTTTGAGGTTACTGGGCTTTCATCAAAATAAACTTCAAAAGATGCGTCTATTATTAATTTAGGTTTAATGGTTGGTACATCAACATCTATAACTTTTTCACAATTAGAAAATAGTAAGACAGTTAAAGTTATATAGAAAAATATTTTTTTCATCTTATTAAAATTTAAAATTGTAAGTTATTGATGGTACTAAACCAAAGATTGAAGTTTGTACAGCTTCGTTTCTAAAAGTTTCTTGGTTTTGTGTAAAAGCTAAAGAAGCAGCATTTTGTCTTCCATAAACATTATAAATTCCAAAAACCCATTCTCCTTGCCATTTTCTGTTTATATTTTTCTTTGGATTTAAAGTTGCAGAAATATCTAAACGATGATAGTTTGGCAATCTATCTGAATTCCTTCTATTATCATCGTAAATTGGTACATTTAAACCTTGGTATTCGTATTGACCAACCGGATAATTTGTTGGTTGCCCTGTTTGAAACACAAAGTTTGAATTGAATTTCCACTTATCATTTAATTTATAGCTAGCATTTATAGAAAAATCGTGTGTTTTGTCGTATGGTGTGCTGTACCATTCTCCGTTATTAATTCCCGGTTCTTCTGCAGTTCTACCTGCAGTTAATTGTTCTGATTTAGAAAGTGTGTAAGAAAGCCAACCTTGAAATTTTCCTTCATTTTTTTTAAATAACATTTCTAAGCCGTAAGCTCTAGCTTTACCATTTAAAATAATGGTTTCAATTTCGTTATTAGCAATTAAATTTGCGCCATTTATATAATCGATTCTGTTGCTGATATCTTTATAAAAAGTTTCTGTTTCTAATGTGTATTTTCCTTCATTAAAAGATTTAAAATAACCAACAGCATATTGATTTAATTGCTGAGGTTTTACAAACGTTCCACTTGGCGTCCAAACATCCAGCGGAGTAGGAGATGAGGTGTTAGAAAGCAAATGTAGATATTGTACCATTCTGTTATAACTCGCTTTTATTGATGTGTTATCATCTAAAATATAAGACATAGAAACTCTTGGTTCTAAATTGTTAAAACTTGCAAGTACATCGCTTCTTTTATAGTTTTCTACGCCAGTTGCTTCTGCAGATTCGTATTTTTTAAATTCAGAATTGTATACAACCGCTTGGTCATTTGCATATGTGTTTAATTCATCTTGTCCTAAACGAGTAAAATTGCTGAATCTAACACCATATTGAAGTCTAAAATTATCACTAATTTTATGTTCAGCATCAATATAAGCCGCAAACTCATTGGCATATTTATCGATTAATTTTTCGGCAACAATACCAGAATCTTCTCTGTTTGGAATTATTTCTCCTGGATTAAATTTGATGTAGATATTATTAATTCCGTAACTTAATTTTACTTTTTCACTTACATAATGGTTAAAATCGTATTTAAGATTGAAGTTTGTAATACCAGAATCCCACTCGAAACCAACAAAATCGAGAATTAATCCGTAGAAATAATCAGAATAAATTAAAGATAAGTTAGAAAATAATTTGTCTGTAAATAAATGATTCCATCGTAAGTTTACAACAGTGTTTCCGTAATCATTTACAAAATTATCACTTAAACCAAAGACATCTTTACCAAAATACGTAGATAAAAATAAATTGTTTTTATCGTTAAAACGATAATTAATTTTAGAGTTTACATCGTAAAAATAAGCTTTGTTATCATTATCAAAAAGAGGTAAAAAAATATGAGCATAAGAAGATCTACCACCTATTAGAAAAGAACTTTTTTCTTTTTCTAAAGGTCCTTCGATTAGTAATCTCGATGAAACCAAGCCAACACCACCAGTAACTTTAAATTGTTTACTATTTCCTTCTTTCTGATAAATATCTAGCACAGAAGAAAGTCTTCCTCCGTACTTTGCCGGAATGCCACCTTTGTATAATCTAACATCTTTAATTACATCAGGATTAAAAACCGAGAAAAAACCAAATAAATGAGACGAGTTAAAAACAATAGCTTCATCTAATAAAATTAAATTTTGATCTGCTGCACCACCTCTTACATTAAAACCCGAAGCGCCTTCGCCAGCACTTGTAACACCAGGTAAAAGAATTAAAGATTTAATAATATCTGCTTCTCCTAACACAACCGGAATTTGTTTTATGGTTGAAGAAGTTAACTTATTAACACTCATTTGTGGTGTTTTTAAATTAAGTTTTTCAATATTACTTTCAATCACTATTTCGTTTAGACTTTCTGTAGCTTCAAGAAGTTTAAAGTTTTTTGTAGTTTTTTCTGATAAATTAATGGTTTCTAAAAGTGTAGCGTAACCTAAGTAACTTATTTGAATTTTATGGTTTCCTTCGGGAATTGTAATTGAATAAAATCCGTATTCATTGGTAGTTGTACCCGCATTTAATTCTGGAAAGAAAATTGAAACACCAATTAGGGTTTCGTTATTGGTATTGTCATAAACAGTACCGCTAAGTGTAATTTTTTCTTGTCCTAAGATTGACAAGCTAATTAAGAGAAAGAAAACAAATAGTTGTTTTTTACGTAGCATTTTTTTGTTTTGTTTAATTGCAGTAATATTTAATTAAACAAAAGTACAATTCTTAATTTTAATAGAACGTTAAAAATTTAGAATAAGAATCGTATAAGAGTAAAAAAAATCCGGTGTAAAACACCGGATTTTATAATACTTGTAATTTTAAAGATTAAATACTTGCTAAAATAGAATTTAGTAAAGTATTTGGTCTCATAGCAGCATCTGCTAAACTATCTGTTGGCTGGTAATAACCACCAATATTATTAGAGCTACCTTGAATTTCATTTAATTCTGATACAATTTTAGCTTCGTTTTCTTTTAAATCGTTTGCAATTTTTGTAAACGTAGCTTTTAATTCTGCATCTTTATCTTGATTAGCCAATCCTTCAGCCCAATACATTGCTAAATAAAAATGACTACCTCTGTTATCTAATTCGCCAACTTTTCTTGATGGAGATTTATCATTATCTAAAAATTTATCTGTAGCATCATCTAAAGTTTCTGATAATACAATTGCTTTTGAATTGTTATTAACCGTACCTAAATGCTCTAAAGAAACAGCTAATGCTAAAAATTCTCCTAAAGAATCCCAACGTAAGTGGTTTTCTTCAATAAACTGCTGAACGTGTTTTGGTGCAGAACCTCCGGCTCCTGTTTCAAATAATCCACCACCATTCATTAACGGAACGATAGAAAGCATTTTTGCAGAAGTACCAACTTCTAAAATAGGAAATAAATCTGTTAAATAATCTCTTAATACATTACCAGAAACAGAAATTGTATCTTCTCCTTTTACAATTCTTTTTAAAGTAAATTCTGTAGCTTCTACAGGTGATAAGATTCTAATATCTAAGCCAGAAGTATCATGATTTGGTAAATATGTATTTACTTTTTTAATTATTTCTGCATCATGTGCTCTATTTTCGTCTAACCAAAAAACAGCAGGAGTTTGAGAAGCTCTGGCTCTAGTAACTGCTAATTTAACCCAATCTTGAATTGGTAAATCTTTAGTTTGACACATTCTCCAAATATCTCCTTCTTCTACATTGTGCTCTAAAAGAGTATTGTTATCAGTATCTGTAACTACAACTTTACCAGCTGCAGACATTTGAAAAGTTTTGTCATGAGAACCATATTCTTCTGCTTTTTGAGCCATTAAACCAACATTAGGAACTGTACCCATTGTTGTAGGATCAAAAGCACCATTCTTTTTACAGAAATCGATAGTTGCAGAGTAGATACCTGCATAAGAACTATCTGGTATTACTGCTTTTGTATCTTGTAATTCTCCTTTAGAGTTCCACATTCTTCCAGATGTTCTAATCATTGCTGGCATAGAAGCATCAATAATCACATCAGAAGGAACATGTAAGTTTGTAATTCCTTTATCAGAATTCACCATTGCTAAATCAGCATTTTTTGCAAGAATAGCATCGATATCAGCTAAAATTTCTGCTTTTTTTTCTGCCGATACTTCATCTAGGTTGCTTAATAAGTTACCGAAACCATTGTTTACATCAACTCCAATTTCATCAAAAGTAGTAGCATGTTTTTCAAATAATTCTTTAAAATAGGTTCTTACTGCATGCCCAAAAATAATAGGGTCAGAAACCTTCATCATAGTCGCTTTCATATGTAAAGAAAGTAAAACGCCTTGTGCTGTAGCGTCTGCAAATTCTTTATCTAAGAAAGAAAGTAATGCTTTTTTGCTCATTACAGTAGCGTCTATAATTTCTCCGTCAATTAAAGATAAGTTTTCTTTTAAGATGGTTTTAGTTCCGTTATCTGAAACATGTGTAATTGTTACGTTTGTGGCATTATTTATTGTAACAGATTTTTCGTTATGAGCAAAGTCACCTTCGCTCATTGTAGCTACATGTGTTTTAGAATCTGCACCCCAAGCACCCATAGAATGTGGGTTTTTACGTGCATAATTTTTAATAGCTTTTGGTGCTCTTCTGTCAGAATTTCCTTCTCTTAAAACCGGGTTTACTGCAGAACCTTTTACCTTATTGTAAAGAGCTAATACAGCTTTGTCTTCATCTGTAGTAATTTCTTCTGGATAATCTGGTAAGCTATAGCCTAAATCTTGTAATTCTGATATTGCAGCTTTTAACTGTGGTACAGAAGCACTAATATTAGGTAATTTAATAATATTAGCTTCTGGCTTTTTTGCCAAATTACC
>JAHDHO010000228.1 GCA_020631275.1 Polaribacter sp.
GAATAATATTATCATTATCAAAACAACGCAATACGTGTAAAATTGCATCTGTTTCTCTAATATTTGCCAAGAATTGATTTCCTAAACCTTCTCCTTTACTTGCTCCTTTTACCAAACCTGCAATATCAACTATTTCTACTGTAGCAGGTAAAACACGCTCTGGATTCACAAGTTCTTCTAACTTTTCTATTCTTTTATCTGGTACATTTACTACACCTAAATTAGGTTCTATTGTACAAAAAGGAAAGTTAGCACTTTGCGCTTTTGCATTAGATAAACAATTAAATAAGGTCGATTTTCCTACGTTTGGTAATCCTACAATTCCGGCTTTCATGTGTAATAAATTTAATAAAAGAAAGATTTAACTTAATTTTTGTTAATCTTTCATAAATTTTTGAGAGTGCAAATATAATACTTTGTTAAACTTTTTAAGGTTTTATTTTGCAATAATAAAAAATGATATTTTTAGAAATAAATTCAACCTATGAAAATAAAATTACATCTATTTTTAACAATTTTAATTGTAAATATTTCTTCAAACGCACAAGAAATTTCTGGATTTGTATTCTCTAAAACATCTAATAAACCAATAGATAGAGTTGCAATTGTAACAAATCATAAAACTGGTACAGCAACTAATAAATTTGGCATTTATAATTTACAGCTTAAAAATGCCACAAAAATCACCTTCTCTTCTTTAGGATATCAATCTGTTACATTGACTATTAATGAATTAACCGACCAAAATTACAACGTTTATTTATTAGAAAGTATAAATCAATTAGCAGAAATAAGGTTAAAATTTGATAAAATATCCTTAGAAAACTTAATACAAAAAACTTTAGACAGCATGCAGAAAAATTATATTACTTCTGCGAGTAAACAAGATATTTATGTTTATGAAAATCAGCAAATGAATTTTAAAAAATTAGAATTAGATTTAGAATCTAGTTCTCTACTAAATAGACAAAAAAGAAAATTAGCTCAAATAGAATTTGAAAATTTCTCTAAAAATTTAAAAAGTATCAATCCAGAATTTTCTAAACAATTTTACGGTACAATATCTACACAAAACGTAAAACCAAAAAAATCGAATACAACAGTATCTATGATTAAGGTTGATAAAGTCGAAGGATATCGAAAAAAAGATGTGTCTAACGGTGTAACTTTAAATAATCTTCAAGATAAAATTCAGAATATAGTTTTAACTCATTTAGATAAAAATAAAACATATAAAGTTAAAACAGGCCTGTTTAAAGTTGAAGATTCCCTGTCTTTTAAAGAGGTTTCTAAAAAAACCGATTCTTTAAAAAATGACAATTCTTTTGGCGATTTTAGAATAACAAATAACAAAAGAGTGATAGAAAAAAAAGGTGCTTTTTTTATAAATGATGACGAAACCAACTTTTTAAATACAAAATTCTACAATCAATCCTTAGAAGAAAATGAAACTATAAATGATATTAATATGTATGTTATTTCATTTAAACCAAAAAAATCAAAAGCAAAGTATTCTGGGAAAATTTTTATCAATCCATCCAATTTTATAATCAAAAAAGTAATTTACAAGTTTGCAAACGGAAAACGAGGTGAGCATCTAAATTTAAAATGGTTATTGGGTATTAAATATTCAGAAAACGAAGACGCCACTACTCTATTCTATGAAAAAGACAAAAATGGTAACGTTTACACTTCTTATCTAAAACAAGAAATAAAAAATTATGCATACATAAATAGGCCTATAAAATTTATTGAAAACTCTAAAAATAAAGAAAAAATAAAATTTAACATTAAAGTAGAAATTAACCTTAATGATATTACAGAGGTATTGCTAAACGAACCAAAAAAAATTCTTAAAGACAACTTGATAACTTATCGTAAAGAAGATTTCAAAAAAAAATCAACATATATTTCTAAAGAAAAATATCTTGAATTACCATGGCAAAACAGGCAACTTCTAATAAATTATTTAGATAAAAATCAATAAAAAATCCTGAATAATAAACTCAGGATTTTAAATTTTATATTTTAAAAAAGATTAATCGTTATGCAAAAACTTTTGTTTTGCTAATAATTCTTCTTCCGTTTCTACATTATCATCATCTGGTACAC
>JAHDHO010000045.1 GCA_020631275.1 Polaribacter sp.
ATCCATCTACGTTTTTCGATACCTAAAAAATTATCTTCAAAATCTATTTTTTGAGCCGTTGTTTGATTTTTAAACTCTCCTTCTAACTTTAAAGAATACGTTTTATTTAATTTTTGTCTTATGTTAATTCTAGGCTCAAAAATAAATTTTTGAAACTTATCAAAGTAATTAGCTCTAAAACCAACTCTAGCGTAAGTATTATTTTTTTGATATTCAATTTCAGAATAAAAAGCACTTTTTAACAACACTTCTTTTATCGTTTTAGAAAAAGTTGGTGCGTTAATACTTGTTGTATTTTTAACTCCTATTTCGTTAAAAACAAAACCGTTTGTTAACTGAAAAATATCAGAAAATTCATACACAGTATTTAGTTTTACAACTGTTTCTAAAACGTTGTTAAATTGTGTTTGAAACTGATCTGTATCTTTATTATAGTCTGAAGAATTGATCCTATAATCTGAAACAAAGGCCGAGAGATTGGTTGTAAATTTAGAATTCCAATTAGCTTCCCAATTAATTTTAGCACCTAAATTTTCTTGCTTTAAATTACTATTTTCTTCAATAGAATTGTTAGCGTTTGAGTATTGTTCTAGATAATCTAAATTATTTTTTATGTGAATAAAGTTGGCTCTAATTGCATGATTGTAACTAAGATCGTATAAAACTTTAAACGAATAATCGTAGAAGAAAAATTTAGATTCTGAGTTGTTAACATTGTTAGAAGCAATAGAATTTTCTTGAAAACTTCTATTAAAATAATTGGTATAAGTTGGCGTGTTTAAAAAATCTGTAAAAGATCTTCTACCAGAAATATGCAATTCTAAATTATTTTTAATTGGTATTTGCACAAAGGCATCTGCACTTATTAAATTAAAACCTGCACCACCAGAAAATTTATTAGTTATTCTATTCGATGTTTCCATGTTAATTGTTGATGAAACTCCGTCGGAAAAAACACTACTTGTACCATTTTTAGTAACCGTAACTTTTTTTGTTAAATACGGATTGTAAGCAGAAATTAATCCAAAAAAATGACCAGCATGGTACATTTTAATTCCGTCCCAAAGCATTAAATTTTGATCATTTGTACCACCTCTTACATTTATATTAGAAATACTTTCGTTTACACTTTCTACGCCAGGTAAAATTTTGATAGTTTTTAAAATATCGGGTGCTATTAATCCAGGTAATATTCCGAATTTTTCTGTATTTAAAATAGTACTTCCGTCGGTACTTTTTTGCAAGCCAGAAGTTAAAAATTTTTGCATTGTAATTTCTGATAAAATTTCTGAAGATTCTTCTAAATACAGCTGTTTACAATTAGGATTTATAAATAATTCTTTGGCAGAAATTTCTAAGTTTTTAAAACCAATATATGATATAGTTATAACAGATTTTACGGGCACATTTTGCAAATAAAACATACCGTTTGTGTTTGTTGTTGTTCCTAAATTGTAACCGTTTACTTTAACAGAAGCCAAAGCTAAGGGCATAAGATTTTGGTTTTCTAATACATTCCCGCAGATATTAATAGTTTTATTTAAAAATGAAACTGTTATATATCTGTTGTCTAAGGTTTTGAACTGTAAAAAAGTTTTTTGGTTTAAATAAGTTAAAAGAGCATTTAAAGAAATACCTGTTTTTGGAGCTACAATTTGTATGTTTTCAACGTCATCATCAGAATAAGAAAACTTAATATCGTATGTTTTTTCTAAGGAAATTAGCAAAGAAGAAAGCGCAACTTTAGAAGGCGATTTCTGAGCATAATTTATACTTGTAGTAAGTAATAAACCTAATAAAATTAAAGATAATTTATTGATCATATGTATAGATCGTAATTGTTTTACCATCAATTTTATAAGACAACTGCAACGGTATTGTTACCGATTGTAATGCAACATTAATATCTGAATGTGTAAAACCACCAGAGTACAACGTTTCTAAATTTATATTGTTTGTTGTAATTGTATAACCAAACTGGTTTTCTATTTCTTTAAGTACAAATTTTAGCTGTGTACTTTTAAAATTAGATTCTTTTTGTAACCAAGATTTTTCTGATGTATCAAAAGTGGTATTAGTATCTATAATACCATTTACAACTTTAAAAATTGATCCTTTAGGTAATTTTACAAGTGTATCTTTATAAGCCACACTTACCAAACCTTCGTAAGTTTTTACTTCGAAATAATTAGCTCTTTCTTTTACATTAAATTGTGTACCAAGAACGGTAACATTACCAATTTCTGTATTAACAGTAAATTTTTTTCCTTTTTGTACTTTAAAAAAAGCTTCTCCGTCTAGGTTTAAATTTCTATTATTTTCCCACTCTTTTTTAGCATAAGAAATGTTAGAATTTGCATTTAAAATAACTTCTGAGTTATCAGGTAAATTAAATGTTTTTGTTTGTGCGAATTCCGTAGTATAATTGGTATCGTTGCTATAAAGTAAAAAGTAACTTGTTGTTAACAATACTGCAATAACTGCGGCGTATTTAAATATTTTATTAAAATTATAAGCAACAACTTTTCCTTTTTTAGTTTTGTTTTGAGTTTTTAATTTTAACTCTGCCAATGCATTTTCTACATTAACTTTAGGCGTATCTATTTGCGATGCGTAATGTGCAATTTTTTCTAATGTATCAAAACCTTCAGTTTCTTTTAAACGCAGTAGTTCTTCGTCAGAAATATCTCTGTTTAGCCATTTTAATATGTCTTTGTTTTTTTCCATTTTGTTAGACTTCTATATATGTAACAACTAAATGTTTATTTACCCTACTTTTAAATACCATCAATTTTAATTCTTAACTTTTTTAAGGCAGAAGACATTCTTTTTTCTACTGCTTTTTGCGATATTTCTAGCATTTCTGCTATTTCTCTGTATTTTTTGCCGTCTATTCTATTCATCAGAAAAACTTCTCGTTCTCCTTCGGTTAAGTTTTCTATGGCATTTTTTAGTTTCTCTTTAAATTCTTCTTCTTCTAATAAATACTCTGGACTTTGGTTATTAACGTCTAAATACGGGCTATTTTTCGCATATTCAAAAACAACTTTTTCGTGTTTAACTTTATTTAAAAAGAGATTGTTAACAACTGTAAATAAGTAAGATTTAGCTTTAGAAAAATCTATTTTTGCACAATTTTCCCATATTTTTATAAAAGCTTCTTGCGCTAAATCTAATGACGTATTTTTATTGCCAGATTTGTAGTAAGCAAAGTTACTAGCAGACTGTATATGAGATGTGTAAAACTCATTAAAATAAATTTCGTCGCAAAGAGATTTATTAGTCATTGTAGGGTTTTAAATTATAAAAATAAAAAAAATAGAATACAAAGGTAGGGTAAATAAATGTTTAGTTGTTTAACTAACAGAAGGGCAAAAAATAGTCTTTCAAAAAAAAGTAGGGTAAAATAAAATAGAGTTGTCTTACTAACAGAAACAATAAACATTTATTATTAAAACGTATTAAAAATGAAAACATTAAAATTAATTACAGTATTTGCATTAACAGCAGTTTTAGGATTTACATCATGCCAATCAGAAGAAAATACACAAGTTGGTTCAAATCCAAATGCAAACTCTTCTACATCGCCAACCGCTTCTAATTTTGAAAGAGCTTCTATGAACGATGGTTCTAATGATGATTTTTTAGACGGTAATGCCTGTACAGAGTTATTATTTCCTTTAACAGCAATAGTAAACGGACAAAATATTTCAATAATATCTGAATTAGATTTTTCTGCTGTTTTAAATATTTTTGCAGAATTTAATGATGATACAGACAGTGTAACATTTAACTTTCCTATAAAAGTAAGAACTAGTAATTACACAGAAGTTACCGTAAATAATCAAGAAGAATTAGATGCTTTAAATGCAGAATGTGAAAGTGCAGAAGCAGAAGGTAGAGATGCAATTTCTTGTTTAGATTTTAATTTTCCTATTACCATGTTAACTTATGATATTGCTTTAGAACAAACAGGTACAGTGGTTTTACAATCAGAAAAGCAATTATATACTTTTATGACCGGTTTACAAGCAGATGAATTTTTTACAGTAAATTATCCTATTAGTGCAACATTAAGTAATGGTACAACAGTTCAATTAAATTCTGATACTGAATTTAGAGATTCAATTTCAGACTGTGTTCAATTTGAAGAAGAAGAAGATGAAGCTGCAACAATGGCTGCAGAAGTAGAAGCAACTTTAACAAACACACAATTTAAAGTACAAAGCTTTGTAAACGCAGGTGTTAACACGGCAGCAGATTTTGCAGATTGGTCTATAGAGTTTACAAACGATCTTAAATTAGTTGCTAAAAATAATGTAAACGCTGCATTATCAGAAATAGAAGGTACGTATTCTGTAAGTTCAGATACATCAGTATTTTTAAATATTGCATTTGGTAGCAACAATAGTGTAAGTGCTTTAAATAACGATTGGGTAATAACTTCTTATAGCGATACAATGGTAGCTTTAGAAAGTAAAACAGATGCTAGCATTACATTAACTTTACAGAAACTTTAATAGTAAAAAACAATAGAATTACTTTACAATTGTTATTTACGTAATAGCAATTGTAAAGTTTTAAAGAACAATCAATAATGATAAAAATTTTATTAAAAGTATTTTTAGTTTGTTTAATTATTACATCTTGTTCATCAGAAACAGATATAATTACAGAGCCAGAAACACCTATAAATGTTAACTTAAATAGACAGCAAACAGGTTCTTCTGCTAACGATTTACTTTCTGCTTCTACTTTTAAAAAAATGATTGTTGAAGTTGCCTATATACAAGGTTTTAAACCAACAGAAGCAGCTTTAAATAATTTTAAAAACTTTATAAACGAAAGAACTTTTAAACCAGAAGGGGTAACGTTTGTAGAGAAATCAATAGAAAACACAGGTAAAACAACTTATACTTTAGAAGAGGTTGTAGAAATTGAAAAAGAAAATAGAACACAATACAACACAAATAATACAATTGCAGTTTGGGTATTGTTTATTGATGGTAAATCATCTAAAGACAGCAATCAAGGTGCAATTTTAGGAACCGCTTATTGGAACACTTCTTTTGTTATTTACGAAGAAACAATACAAGGTTTAAGCGATAGTACGTTCGAGCCAAATAGAAGCCTTTTAGAAAGCTCTGTTATTCATCACGAATTTGGTCATATTTTAGGTTTAACAAATCTAGGAACCGAATTACAAAGTGATCATGAAGATGAAGAACACCCAAAACATTGCATCGAACAAGATTGTTTAATGTATTGGGCCGCAGAATCTAGCCAAGGAATTGGGAACATGGTTTCTGGTGGAAGTTTACCAACTTTAGATGCACAATGTTTAGCAGATTTAAAAGCAAATGGCGGTAAATAATTTAAAATTGAAAAAAATGAAAACATTATATTTTACAATAGTTTTAATGTTTATTACAAGTATTACATTAAACGCACAAGACAGAAAAAACTCAGCTTCGGCTGGTATTAAAGGAGGTTCCAATTTATCTTCTGTAAGTTTCGACGGCACATCTGAAACATCTAATTTACACGGATTTCATATTGGTATCTATGGTGAATCTTATGTTGGTAAACACATTGCAATTCAGCCAGAGATTTTATACTCACAACAAGGATATAAAATAGTAGATGAAAACGGTACTTATACACAGAAATTAGAATACATAAATGTGCCAGTAATGTTAAAAATGTATCCTGTAAAAAGCTTTTTTATAGAAGCGGGTCCGCAAATAGGGTTTTCGATTTCACATAAAGAAACTTTTGATGCCGGTTTTGTTTTATATGATACAGAACAAGAGTTTGAACCAAGTAATTTTGATTGGGGTGTAAATGTTGGTGCTGGTTTTAAAAGTGATTCAGGTGTTAGTTTAGGTGCCAGATATCATATCGGTCAAAGTGATATTTATGACCAAGACAAACCAAAAAATAGAGTAGTACAAATCTATTTAGGATTTGAATTTTAGTTAGAACTAAAAATAAAAAAGAGAAGTAATTTTACTTCTCTTTTTCTATTAAATTCGTTACTTCTTTAACGCCGCCAACTTCTAAATCTCCTAAAAGTATATCGCCAATTCTTACTCTAATTAGTCGCAAAGTGGGCATACCAACAGCAGCAGTCATTTTTCGAACTTGCCTAAATTTACCTTCTCTAATAATTATAGAAACCCAACTTGTTGGGCCATGTCTTTCATCTCTTATTTTCTGACTTCTTAACGGAAATTTAGGATCGTCAATTAAAAAGGCTTTTCCTGGTTTTGTGGTATATTTTTTACCATTAAAACCTATTTCTACACCATTTCTTAATTGCTCAACTTCCTTTTCTGTTATAACACCATCTACTTGTACATAATATTCTTTTTCGTATTTCTTAGATCTAATTTCTGCGGATACTTTACCATCTGTAGTTAAAAGTAATAAACCTTCAGAAGGCACATCTAGACGACCAATTGCCATCGTTCCTTCAGGAAAATCGTACAAATCGCCTAATAATTTTTTTTTCCGCTTCGCGGGATTTATAAACTGAGAAATCATTCCCCAAGGTTTATGAATCATAAAATGATGATGAGTTTCTGGCAAATTATAGTACATTTAAAATTACAGAAAATTCATTTTTACCTTTAGATAAACTCATATTTTCTTCAGAAAACTTTTGGTCTGTATAAGAGGTATATTGCGTAATTGGTTCAATACATAACATGTTATCAACTTCCGTCCAAAGCATAAAGTTGTTAAAACCAATTGTGGTAATTTCTAAGTCGTTTTTATTGATGTTTTTTAACGTAATTTTTTCTGTACCTAATACCGGAAAAGCGTTTGAGCCCGCTTTGTAAATATCTTTTAATGTAATTTTTTCTTTACCTGCTTCTAAAGTTTCTTTACCCGTATTAGATAATAAAAAAGCCGGATGATAACCTAACATAAATGGCATTCCTACTTCAGAATGTATAATAAAATCGATTTTTAGAATATCATTTTCTAAAGTAAAATGTTTTTCAAACGTAAAATTAAAAGGCCAATTTAAATTTTCTTCTTTCGATTTAGCAGGAAACTTACTGTTTGTAACTATAGTATTTTTAACGTATTCTTTTATAAAATTTGCAGAAGTTTCATCCGAAGAAATTAAATTGTATTCTAATTCTCGCAACAAACCATGTTGGTCTAAAATAGCGTCGCCATTTTTGGTGTGTACTCTAAAATTATTTTTAACCGTCGGACCAATTACTGGAAACATTTCATCATCAGAATTTCGCCAACCTTTATTACCTTTTTGATGTATAAATTCTTGGTTGTTTTTTATAAAACTGATTAACTCTCCTTTTTCTATTACAACAGTAGAAAAATTGTTTTGTAAGATTACCTTAGTTTTCATTTGCATAAATAATTTGTGTAAAAATAGTATAAATTTGACTCTTTTTTTTTAGTGAATTCATCTTAGTTTTTTGTAACTTGTGGCACTTATTTAAAAATAAAACAAGCAAGATTTATGGCGGCAGATAAAGAAAAAGCAGCAAAACTTAAAGCACTTCAACTTACTCTAGATAAGCTAGATAAGACATATGGTAAAGGTTCTGTAATGAAATTAGGTGATGTAGTTTCAGAAGATATAGATGCAATTTCATCTGGTTCTTTAGGTTTAGATTTGGCTTTAGGTGTTGGTGGTTATCCAAGAGGTAGAGTTATAGAAATTTACGGACCAGAATCTTCTGGTAAAACAACATTAACGTTACACGCAATTGCAGAAGCACAAAAAGCTGGTGGAATTGCAGCTTTTATTGATGCAGAACATGCATTCGATAAATTTTATGCAGAAAACTTAGGTGTAGATATAGATAATTTAATAATTTCTCAACCAGACCATGGTGAGCAAGCATTAGAAATCGCAGAAAACTTAATTCGTTCGGGTGCTATTGATATTGTTGTTATTGATTCTGTAGCAGCATTAACACCAAAATCTGAAATAGAAGGAGAAATGGGAGATTCTAAAATGGGTCTTCATGCACGTTTAATGTCGCAAGCATTGCGTAAATTAACAGGTACTATTTCTAAAACAAATTGTACTGTTATATTTATTAACCAGTTAAGAGAAAAAATTGGTGTAATGTTTGGTAACCCAGAAACAACAACTGGTGGTAATGCATTAAAATTTTATGCTTCTGTTAGATTAGACATTAGAAGAAGAACACAAATTAAAGACGGTGACCGAGTTATTGGAAATAGTACAAAGGTTAAAATTGTTAAAAATAAAGTTGCACCACCTTTTCAAATTACAGAGTTTGATATTATGTATGGGCAAGGAATATCTAAAGTTGGTGAAATTTTAGATATTGGTGTAGATTTAGGTATTGTTAAAAAAAGTGGATCTTGGTTTAGTTACGGAGACACAAAATTAGGTCAGGGTAGAGATGCCGTTAAAGGTTTAATTAAAGACAATCCTGAATTGGCAGAAGAACTTGAAGGTAAAATAAAAGTTGCTATAGAAAATCAAGAATAAGTTTATTTAAAAGTTCTAACTATTATTAACTGCCATAGAATTAATCAATCTATGGCAGTTTTTTATTATATTTAGTTATGATAAAAATTACAGAAGATCTTAGATTAAAAAAGATTTTAATTTCTGATGCTGAGGTTTTATATGCTTTAATGAAAACTGTATATCCGACAGCGTATAGTCATTTTTGGGAAGATGAAGGAAATTGGTATATAAACTCTCAATATTCTAAAGAAAACCTAAAACAAGAGCTTTTAGAAGAGAATTCATCTTATTATTTTATCTGTTATAAGAATGAGATAATAGGAAACCTTAGAATTATTTGGGATAAAACCTTAGAAGGTTTATCCGAAGAAAAACAAATGAAATTACATAGATTATATCTTCATGAAAAAACTCAAGGCAAAGGTTTTGGTAAAAAAATACTAAATTGGTTAGAAGAAAAAGCTAAAGAAAAAGACTATAAAATTATTTGGTTAGATGCTATGGATGAACAACCCCAAGCGTTTCAATTTTATAAAAAACTTGGGTATCAATATCATTCTCACACTTTTCTACCTTTTGAATTATTACATGATAAGGTTCGAAAAATGAGTCAGGTTTATAAACTTTTAAAATCTTAATCTATTCTTTAGAAAGAATTTTTACCAACCATAAAATAAAGTAAGCACCAATACCTAAACCAGCAAATAATACGAGTAAAACAAATAGAATTCTAATGTTTTTTGCTGAAAATTGCGTTTTTGTACTTAACCATTCACATACACCTAAAATCATAATTTAAATTTATTTAGTTTATATTTTTTTCTTTAAAAGGAGGGGTTTCTCTAACCAACCTTTCTATTTGTTTGACAATTTCAATTCTACTTTTAGACTTTAATTCGAAATATAAATTTTCCCAATCAGCATCAAAAGATACTTCTTTAGATTTAGAACTTATGACTTCTTTTAAATTAAGAACCCTTAAATAAAAGTGTCCGTTTACATCATTTTCTGGTCTATAATCTAAGTTTATAGCACGCATTAAACTGTAATTATTTAGATGTAATAAAGAGCTAGAATCTAGATATTGCATGGTTTCTTTAGAAGGATCAACTTCATAAAATAAATTCCATTCTACATGCCAACTACTTGTAATTCTTAAAGGTTGTAAATCTATATCATCCATTTTAAACGCCTGTGCTTCCAAAACCTCCAGAGCCTCTTTCTGTTTCGCTAAGAGCATCTACTTCTTGCCAAACAACCCTTTCGTGTTTTGCAATTACTAATTGTGCAATTCTTTCACCGTCATTTACAACAAAATCTTCATTAGATAGGTTTACCAAGATAACACCAATTTCTCCTCTGTAATCTGCATCTACTGTACCAGGAGAATTTAATACTGTAATTCCTTTTTTTGCAGCCAAACCACTTCTAGGTCTAACTTGTGCTTCAAATCCGATAGGTAAGGCTATAAATAAACCTGTTTTAATAATGGCTCTTTCTAAAGGCTTTAAAATAATTGCTTCTTCTATATTAGCTTTTAAATCCATACCAGCAGCACCATTTGTTTCGTAATTTGGTGTAGCGTGTTTAGATTTGTTTATAATTTGTACGTTCATTTTTGTTTATAAATTGAATAAGTAAGTTATTGTTTCTAAAAATTCTGATTTCCAAAACGATTCTGTGTGCGTACCGTTTGCAGCAACTTTAGTTTTTATATTTTTTGCTTCGAAACCATTATCAACTAACCTTTCGGCCATATTTTCTGTATCTGGCACCATAGAAGCCCCTTCTTTATCGCCAACTAATAAAAACAATTTCGTGTTTTTTAGGTTTGCGTGTTTTTCTGCAAAAGAATTTACTTTGCTAGAAAACCAGAAAGAAGTAGAAAGTGCACCAATTTTACCAAATACTTTAGGGTGTTTTAAACCGGTATAAAAAGAAATCAAGCCACCTAAAGAACTTCCAATAATAGCTGTATTTTCTGCAGAGGATTTAGTTTTATAATTATTGTCGATATATGGTTTTAATGTATTTACCAAAAAATCTGAATAAACATCTCCTTTACCACCACCATATTTTGTGTTAGACCAAGGGGTGTATTCTTCAATTCTTTTTTCTCCGCCATTTTCTACACCTACAACAATAAAACCTTTTTTAGTTTTATTATATAATTTATTTAAGGTTTCATCAATTTCCCATTCGCCAGCAAAAGAGGTTTTTGCATCAAATAGATTTTGAGCGTCTTGCATGTAAATTACTGGATATTTTTCTTTTGAAGTTGTATAATTTGGTGGTAAATACAACCAAACTTTATGCGAAACGTTATTTAAATTTTTAATAACAAATTCTTTTTCTAAAATACTAACAGTACCTTTAGTTTCGGTCTGATTTTTGATTTCTATATTAGATGCTTCTTTAGATTGTGATTTAACTTTACAAGATGTTATCAATAAAAAAACACTAAAAAGAATAGAGATTTGTATTTTCATAATAAAGTTTGAAGTCTTACAAATATAATAATTCATACTAGCATTCATCATTAGATAGTAAATTTCTTACTTTTGGGGCATAAAATTTATAAATAAATGAATAATCAGAAAAAAATAGCGGTTATAGGTGGAGGAAGTTGGGCAACTGCAATTGTGAAGATGCTTTCAGAAAATTTAGAAACCGTTGGTTGGTATATGCGAAGCAAATCTGCCATAGATCATATAAAAAAGAACAATCATAACCCTAATTATTTAAGATCTGCAGATGTTTACGCGAGTCAACTAGATTTGTCTAACGACATTAATAAAATGGTAGAAAACTATGATGTTTTAATTTTTGCGATACCGTCTGCATTTTTGGTTAGTGAATTAGAAAAATTAAAAAAATCATTAAAAGGGAAAATAATTTTTTCTGCAATAAAAGGTATCGTACCAGAAACAGGTTTAATTGTTGGCGAGCATTTTCATAATGTTTATGACATTCCTTATGAAAATATTGGTGTTATTACTGGGCCTTGTCACGCAGAAGAAGTAGCCATGGAACGCTTGTCTTACTTAACAATTGCATGTCAAAACCAAGAGAATGCCAAGTTAATGAGCAAATCTCTTAAAAGTTGGTATATAAAAACTAAAATTTCTGATGACATTATTGGTACAGAATATGCCGCAATGTTAAAGAATATTTATGCAGTTGCCGCAGGTATTGCACATGGTTTGGGTTACGGAGATAATTTTCAATCTGTGTTAATGAGTAACGCAATTAGAGAAATGAAACGCTTTATTAAAAAAGTTCATAAAATGAAGCGAAACATTAATAACTCTGCTTATTTAGGTGATTTATTAGTTACTGGTTATTCTGTTTTTAGTAGAAACAGACAATTTGGTAATATGGTTGGTAAAGGTTACACTGTAAAATCTGCACAAATGGAAATGAGTATGGTTGCAGAAGGTTTTTATGCTACAAAAAGTGCTTTTAAAATGAAAGAGCAAAACGGAGCAAACACACCAATTATTAATGCCGTTTACAACGTTTTATACAATAATAAAGACGCTAAAAAAGAATTTAAAAAGTTAACCAATAAATTAGATTAATTGTTTAATTTTGAACATTAGTATGTTATATTAAACAATAAGTATGAAAACAATACAAGAAGTTGTAGAAAGTACCATTAGAAAAACACCATTTATTGAAGAAGCTTTGCATGAAAAATTGATAAATGTTTCTTCTTTGGCTAGAATTATTTTACCAGAAGTTTCTACTTTATTAAAGAAAGATGTTAAGGTTGGTGCAGTAATGATGGCAATTAATAGGCTTTCTCCAGCTAGCGAACTTCGTATTAGAAAGAATATAAAAAAGTTAGCTTTAGATTTAGGTGATGTAATTGTAAGATCTGATTTATGTGATTTTACATTTAAAAATACGCCTTCTCTTTTAAAAGAAATTGCAAAGATTTTAACGAAATCATCAGAAAATTCAGATTACTTTTTAACAGTTTCTCAAGGTATTTTCGAAACAAATATTGTTACTAGTAAAAATTTGCAACCTTTTGTAAATGATATTTTCGAAAAAGAAACCTTAATATCTAATGTATTAGATTTGGCTTCGATTACTATAAAGTTGCCAAAAGAAAATTTAGAACAATCTGGTATTTATTACTTTATATTAAAGCAATTGGCTTGGGCAGATATTCCGTTACAAGAAATTATTTCTACAACAAATGAAATGACAATTGTTGTAAAAGAGCAAGATATAAATCAAACTTTTGCCATTTTAATGGACATGAAGTTGAGTTAAAAAAAAAGGCTTAAAGTGTTAACTTTAAGCCTTTCTTATAAATATTTGTATATTTTACTGTTCGTTAGAAGTAACTAAAACATCTGGTCTTTGGTAAGAATTATTTGCTGGCATAATGTTGTAAATTCTTTTAACTTTCATTGTCTCACCGGTAGCTTCACCGTTTTCGAATAACATTACATCTACCCACTTGTAAAAAATTGTAAATCTTTCTCCAATTAATCCTTCGTCAAATAAACTAATTTTACTTGGTGATGATTTTGCTTCATCGTGAAATACAATTGCTTCACCGTTATTAAATTCAAATTTAAAGTTATCACTAACATTTAATCCTTTAAAAGTAGCAGTTAAAGTTTTTTCGTTGCTTGTTTTAGTAGTTTCTTGTGCGTTAGTTGTTTGTACATTAAAAGATAAAATAGCAACAAATAATAAGGCAACTGTTTGAGTAAATAATTTTTTCATAATTTCTAATATTTAAAGTTTTTTATTGATTGATGACAATTTTCATAATTGTCTTTTTTTATAAATTAAGGTTTAAAATATGTCCTTTAATTCCGATACAAAGTAACGGCGTAATTACAGTTTAAATTAACCCATATGTAAAAATTGTTAACCCAAAAAGAAAGAATATTAAATAAATTTAACAGTTTAAACAACTGTATATCAGTATATAGTAAGTGTGTTAGTTTAAATGAGCACAAAAAAAACCAGCATAAAGCTGGCTTTTAATAATTAAATCAAAATAGTTTTAATTCTACTAATTATTGTAAACTGTAATTAAAAATTCTTTTAACTTTCATAGTTTCTCCTGTAGCCAAACCTTGATCATCAAATAAATGTACATCTACCCATTTATAAGAAACTTTAATTCTTTTACCAATTAAACCTTCATCCCAAAGAGTAATTGAACCTTCAAAAGATTGGTCTTCATCATGAAAAACAATAGGATTTCCTTTACTGTCCTCAAATTTAAAATTATCTGAGATCGTCATGCCTTTATAAATTGCAGTTATCGTTTTTTCGTTTGATTGTGCACTAGAACTTACACTAAATAAACTTGTTAAAATAAAAGCTACTAATAATGTAATTTTTTTCATTTGTATGTTTTTTAATATTGATATTATTCTTGTTCATTTATAAGACAACTCTATTTAGATTTACCCTACTTTTGTTTTTAATTATTTTTAAGTTGAAAACAAAAAGAACTCGAAAGACTTACGATTTTAATTAAGAATTGGTTTTTTAAAAAGTTCAATATTTAAAATTTATTAAAATGAATAAGCTCGATCCTTATGCAGCATTAAGAATTAGAGAATTTAATATTTTCTTATTTGTACGATTTTTATTGGTTTTTGGTTGGTCTATGCAATTTATTGTTATCGAATGGCAAGTATATTCGATTACAAAAGATCCGTTATCTTTAGGTATTATTGGTTTAATGGAAATTATACCAGCATTTACAATGGCATTATTTGCGGGTCATATTGTAGATCAAAAAGAAAAAAGAAATTTGCTTGCAGTTTGTACAGCTGCATTTTCTTTAATTAGTTTGGGGTTATTTTTACTAACCACAGATAGTGTAATTAATAGCTGGTCTACCAATTCGATATTATATTCTATATACGGTTTGGTTTTTTTTGGCGGATTTTTAAGATCTTTTTTCGGCCCAACAATATTTTCTTTAGTTGCTTTACTTGTTCCTAAAAATATTTATCATAATGCAGCAACCTGGAGCACAAGTACCTGGAAAACTGCTTCCGTTTCTGGTGCTTTAGCTGCGGGTTTTTTAATAAGTTGGATTGGTGTAGATCAAACCCTTTGCTTAGTTTTTATTTTAGTAATTCTATCTTTAATTTTTACATTTTTAATTAAAAAGAAACCTATTTTAAATAAAAAAATAGGCGAGCCAATGAAAGAAAGTTTAAAGGCAGGAATTAGCTTTGTTTTTAAAAATAAAGCAATTTTAGGAGTTTTAACTTTAGACATGATTGCAGTGTTATTTGGTGGTACAGTTGCTATTTTATCTGTATTTGCTCAAGATGTTTTAAAAGTTGGCCCAGAAGGATTTGGTATTTTAAATGCTTCTATTTCTATGGGAAGTATCGTAACAATGTTTTTAACAACGTACATTCCTATCAATAAAAATACTGGTAAAAAAATGTTGGTATCTGTCTTTATTTTTGGACTTAGTATAATTGCCTTCGGATTATCTTCTATCTTTTTGGTAAGTATTTTAGCATTGTTTATAAGCGGTGCTGCAGACGGTATATCGATGGTTATTAGACAAACTATTTTACAGTTAAAAACACCAGATGATATGCGTGGTAGAGTTTCTTCTGTAAACTCTATGTTTGTAGGTTCTTCTAACGAGTTAGGTGCTTTTGAGAGTGGTTTGGCAGCAAAACTTATTGGTCCAGTGGCGGCGGTGGTTTTTGGTGGAACAATGACTTTATTAACCGTTGGTGTAACCGCTTTAAAAAACCCTGTTTTAAGAGATTTAGATTTAACAGAAGAAATAGAAAATAATCAAAAAGAAGTTTAAAAAAAGCCTTCTATTTGAGTAAATAGAAGGCTTTTTTTAAACTAAAAATTTTTATAATTAGTTAGGAATTTTTCTAAAATTACCTAAACTCAACGTCCAATCGTAATTATTAAATTCTATTTTTTTAGGTTTTTCTGATGTGATCTTATAATCAGCTAAAATTTGTCTTGCGCCACACAAACCCCCAAAATCGGCTCTAAACCAAGAGAATAAAGAAACAGATTTAGCTGTTCTTGTATCTTTATTATAAGTAGTTTGTTCTTTTAAGTATTCTGTTGTCATAAAATCGAATTCTTCATCTAAACCTTTTGGTGTAAATTTAGCTACTGGCGGACAACTTTTAGCGCCACAATTAAGTGCAAAGTGAATTCTCCAATCAATATTTTTTACACGTAATTTACGTTCCCATTTTGGTCTAAAATACTTTCTTAAATAACCCCAACTTAGTTTTATTCTAGATCTTCTTAAAATATCGTGTTCTATATCATCAAAAGATAAAATTTCACCAGCAATTTTTACACGTTCTTTTTTAAAATAAGAACCTCTATCTTCATATTCTTTTGGGTTTTCGGTTAAAGATATTTGAATAAAAGAATTGTAAACATTTACCCAAAAAGCAATTTTTTCTTTGTCGGTTTTTAATTGTGCAACCAAATTTTCTAAAGTACTTTCTTCTAAAATTTTAACTTCTTTTGTATAGGATTTTCCATCCATTATATTTTGTAATAAATCTTGAGAAACCTCATTATAATTTATGTTATCTTGTGCAACAAGGTGAAAACTAAAAGCAAAAGCAAGTATTAAAAAAAACTGTTTCATATAAATTTAAGTACGTTTAAATATGTTATTAAGTATTATTATTCCGGTATATAATGAGAAAGAAAACCTTCTAAAAAGGTTGTCGTTTTTATGTGAACAAGCTAACAAATTTCCTTTAGAAATTATTGTATCTAATTCTCCTGAAACTACAGATGAAAGTCCGGAAGTTTGTAAAACTTTTTCTAAAGTTACATATTTTACAAGCGATAAAAAAGGAAGAGCAGCACAAATGAATTTTGGTGCAAAAAAGGCAAACGGTGATATTTTTCTTTTTTTACATGCTGATGTCGCATTACCAACTAATTTTTATTCAGAAATTATAACAGCTGTAAACCAAGGAAATAAGGCTGGTTTTTTTGCTTATAAATTCGATAAAGATTCGGCGTTTTTAAATTTTAATAGTAAGTTTACAACCAAAGATGGCTTATTTGCGGGTGGCGGAGATCAATGCCAATTTTTCACAAAAAAAACATTTTATAATCTAAATGGCTATAACGAACAGTTTTGTATTATGGAAGATTTTGAAATGATTGGTAGAGTTCGAAAACAAAAAATAAAATTTAGTATTATACAATCTAAAGCCACAGTTAGCGCAAGAAAATACGAACAAAATTCTTGGTTAAAAGTAAATTTAATTAATGGATATGTTTTTTTACAATATAAATTAGGTGTTTCGCCCGTTCAACTTCGAAAAACATATAAAAGTCTTTTAAGAGAAAATGTATAAAAAAAACCGCTTTAAAAATAAGCGGTTTCTTTTATAAAATTAGTTTATTAATGTAAGTGAAGTTATCGATTTCACTTTCTTTTTTTCTCCGGTTAAATCTCCTTCATCATCCATTAATTCGATTTCTTTTTCTACCCAAGTAATTTTAAATTTCTTGTTTAGATTTTCATCATCATACAAACTTATTTCTACTTCTTCGATTACATCGTAAAAAAGGATTTCTTTTTTATCAGCATCTATAAATTTAAAGAAATCATCGTCTGTAACTTCTATAAAAGTAGCAGTTAAAGTATTTTGAATATTGGTAATTTTAGTTGTAAAAGATAAAGCCGTAGCTATAAATAGCACGAATGCTATATTGAATGTTTTTTTCATTATTTTAAAATTTAAGGTTGTTCTTATTATTAATATAGTAGCTGTTCTTTTTTCTTAAAAGAACCCGCTTTTGCTGAGGTATAACTAACTATATGTTCATAAGCCTTAAAAATTAAATTTTGCTATAACAAATATATCTTTTTTTTTAATTGAAATTTAAAATTGATGTTAATTTTTCATCCAATTCTTTACTATTTTTTTCTTTCTGATTTTCATCCCAATTAAACTGATTGTTAAATAGTTGTATTACTAAATCTTTATGTGTGTAAACACTGTTAGCATCAAAAAATAAACGACCCGTTCTACGCATAAAAAAGTCTGTTGGTGTACAAGCCATTTCATAATTTATAGCAAACCAAACTTCTGCTTTTATCATTTTTTCTTGCATATTATCATGCATTAAATCGTCAAATTTTTGCAAGATAATGTCTGTTTGTTTTCCGTAATTATGCACTAAATATTCTGCGTCTTTTTGATTAAAATCTACTTCTGCGATTCTGTTATAAATTGCATCTGTATAACTTTGTACTTCGCTAGAATCTTTAAAATCGCCTCCATTTAGTACAATATCTTTGGTTTTAATTTCATCAAACTCTTTGTTGTATCTTCTTTTGTATTTTTTGGCAACTAAGTCTACAATACGTTCTGCCATTTTTCTGTAACCAGTTAATTTACCACCTGCAATAGAAATTAGTTCTGTATCAGAAACAAAAATCTCATCTTTTCTAGACAATTCTGATGCAGATTTACCTTCTTCGTGAATTAACGGTCTTAAACCTGCCCAAGAAGATTGTATATCTTTTAAAGAAATATTTATGTTTGGAAACATATTATTTACTGCAGAAATTAAATATGTTGCATCTACCAAATTTGTTTCTACGTTGTCTTTGTCTTTTTGATAGTTGGTATCTGTAGTACCAAAATAAGTTACTTTACCTCTTGGGATTGCAAACATCATTCTGCCATCAGGTACATCAAAATAAACAGATTGTTTTACCGGTAATTTCTCATGCGCAACAACCAAATGTACTCCTTTGGTTAAATGCAAACGTTTGCCTGTTTTAGAGTGATTTTTTTGACGTAAATTATCTACCCAAGGTCCTGTTGCATTTACTACATATTTTGCTTTAATTTGGAAATCTTCATTGGTAAAAATATCTTTTACTTTTGCGCCAACAACTTTATCGTCTTTATA
>JAHDHO010000046.1 GCA_020631275.1 Polaribacter sp.
AATTTATGCTATTTGGCATCTGTAATTTAAGTATTGTACCTGTTAGGGCAGAAGAATCTGACAAATCTGAAATGATTAGTCAGGTTCTTTTTGGCGAACATTTTGAAATTATTGAAAAGACTAAAAACTGGAGTAAAATCCGTATTAGTTTTGATAATTTTGAAGGTTATATAGACAATAAACAGTATCAAGAAATTACAGAAGATTTTTATAATTCTATAGAGCGCAATAACTTAACTTTTTCTGGTGAAATTTTAGATTTTGTTACATCAGAAAATAATGATTTAACAACAATAGCAATAGGTTCTCAATTACCTGTTTTTAATAATGGTAATTTAAAACTAGGTTCAAAAAGTTATAGATATGACAACAATGTTTTTTCTAGTCAATTATCTAAATCTGAAATATTAAAAATAGCTTTTACTTATTTAAATAGTCCTTATTTATGGGGAGGAAAAACACCGTTTGGTATAGATTGCTCTGGTTTTACACAAATGGTTTACAAACTTTCTGGATATAAATTACCTAGAGATGCCAAAGAACAAGCGAAACAAGGTGAAGTATTAAGTTTTATAGAAGAATGCGAACCTGGTGATTTAGCTTTTTTTGATAATGAAGAAGGTGAAATTATACATGTTGGAATCGTTTTAAATGATTACAATATTATTCATGCTCATGGTAAAGTTCGAATAGATACTTTAGACCATAGCGGTATTTTTAATGCTGACATACAAAAGCATACACACAAACTAAGAGTTATTAAAAAAATGATATAAAAAAAATCCGAAACTTTAAAGTTTCGGATTTTTTTTATATCAATATTAAGATCTATTACTGACCTCTCATTTGTTTATAAATTGGTCTTAAAGCATCTGCTTCAGTAGTCATTTCTAAAGTATCATAGATATTCAATAAAGTTTTAACAGTACCTTCAGATCTTTCTATGTTATCTGCTTTTACTAAATAAGGTAATGCTTTTCTATATAAAACTTTTTGCTTTTCTTGTAATTCATCGTATTTCTTAAAGTTAGATAAATTCTCATTCATTTCATCAACAATCGCTTTCTCTCCGCTTAATATTGCTACAGCTAAATTCATGTAAGCATCTCCGTAATCTGGTTTTAACTCGATTGCTTTTTCATAATATTTAATTGCTTCTTCATTTTTGTTTTGATTAGCATTAACAACACCTAAATTAAAAAATAATGTAGGGTTTGTTGGGTCTAACTTTACAGCTTCTTCCATTAAAGCACCAAACTTATCCATTTTTTCTAACTTAATGTATAATTGTGCTTCGTTTAAAATTAAATTAACATCTTTCGGATTTGCTTTTCTAGCTTCTTGTAAAGCTACAATCGCTTCATCTGTCTTACCTTGATTAACTAAAATATATCCAATATTTTTTACAATCTCAGCTTGCTTAGAATCAGAAACTTTTACAGTAGGATTAGTATACTGACCTAACTTTACCATAGTGTCTCTATTAGATTTAGTTCCTAAATTTTCTACAGCTCCAGATTCCTTATTAGTTGCTAAATACTGTGTTGTTATACCTGTATAACCTATTTCTTTTAATTCTCTGTAATGCTTTAAAGAAACATCATAGTCTTTAGATAATGAAGCACTAATAGCTGCATTATATAAGAAACTTGTGTCTTTAGGACTTAAAAGATATGTTAAATAGAAGTTACCAGTTGCTTGCTTATAATCTTTACTATTATATTGTTTAATAGCTAAATTAGATGCTTTTTGAATTAATTCATTTAACATTGGCTGCGCTTCTTTAGTATATCTTTGCTTACCAATTTCTTTTTCATATTTAAACAAAGTATTAAATGCATCTGCTGCACCTTTATAATCATTTTTACCAGCCAATGCTTGACCGTTTAAATAATAATATTTTGCTTTATATTTAGCTTCCATAGTTGCCTCCATAGATGCTAAAGGAGCTATAGCTGACAAAGCTGTAGTATAATCTTGTTTCTTAATTGCTTTTTCAGCTGTTTTCAATTCGCTTTTTTGCGCAAAAGAAGCCATTGATAAGAAACCTACAGTTAACGCTAATATTTGTTTTTTCATTTTACTGATATTAAATTTATAATTATTCTTGATTTTCACTTGAATCATTTTCAATTTCCGTGCCATTTTTTATTTCTTCGGAATTTTCTTCTTCTTCGACTTCTTCATCATGAGCAACTTTAGCAACAGCTGCAATACTATCAGAATCTTTGATATTAATTAAACGAACACCTTGCGTTGCACGTCCCATAACTCTTAAATCTTCTACAGCCATTCTTATTGTTAAACCAGATTTATTAATAATCATCAAATCATTAGAATCGTCTACATTTTTAATTGCAACTAAATCTCCTGTTTTTTCAGAAATATTTAAGGTTTTAACACCTTTACCTCCTCTATTTGTAACTCTATAATCATCTAATTTAGAACGTTTTCCGTATCCTTTTTCTGAAACAACAAGAATATTACTTTCCATATCGTTTACGGCAACCATACCAACAACTTCATCGTTTTCATGTTGAAGTGTAATACCTCTTACACCAGAAGCTGTTCTTCCCATAGGACGAGTTTTAGCTTCTTCAAAACGAATTGACTTTCCAGATTTTAACGCTAACATTACTTGGCTATCTCCAGTAGTTAATTTAGCTTCTAGTAACTCATCACCTTCTTTAATAGTAATTGCATTTATACCATTGGTTCTTGGTCTAGAATATTGTTCTAATGATGTTTTCTTAACCTGACCTTTTTTAGTTGCCATTATGACATAATGACTATTAATGTACTCTTCGTCTTTTAAATCTTGAGTAACTAAGAACGCTTTAACCTTATCGTCTTGTTCGATATTAATAAGGTTTTGCATCGCTCTACCCTTTGTATTTTTACCACCTTCTGGAATTTCATAAACACGCATCCAGAATACTTTACCTTTTTGCGTAAAGAACATCATGTATTGGTGGTTTGTACCTACAAATAAATGCTCTAAGAAATCTTCATTTCTAGTAGTTGCTCCTTTTTGACCTCTACCTCCTCTATTCTGAACTTTATATTCTTCTAAGTTTGTTCTTTTTAAATAACCAGCATTAGAAATTGTAACAACAACCTTTGTGTTAGGTATCATGTCTTCAATTTTCATGTCTCCACCAGCATATTCGATGATAGATCTACGCTCATCACCATACTTATCTTTTATTAAAAGAAGTTCATCTTTAATAATCTGATAACGTCTTGGCTCATTTGCAAGAATATCTTTTAAATCTGTAATTGTTAGCATGATTTCATCATACTCTGCACGTAACTTATCTTGTTCTAGTCCTGTTAATTGACGTAATCGCATTTCTACAATTGCTTTGGCTTGAATTTCTGTCAATTCAAATCTTTCAATTAAACTTTCTCTAGCTTGATCTGCATTACTAGACGCTCTAATAATTTTTATTACCTCGTCAATATTATCAGAAGCAATTATTAATCCTTCTAAAATATGTGCTCTAGCTTCTGCTTTCTTAAGTAAAAATTCTGTTCTACGAACAATAACTTCGTGTCTGTGCTCAACAAAATAATGTATTAATTGCTTTAAATTTAGTTGCTCTGGTCTTCCTTTTACCAGTGCAATATTATTTACACTAAAAGAAGTTTGAAGCTGTGTATATTTAAATAATTTATTTAAAACGATATTAGGAATGGCATCACGTTTTAAAACATACACAATTCGCATACCATTTCTATCTGATTCGTCACGAATATTAGCAATACCTTCTAATTTCTTTTCGTTTACTAAATCAGCAGTTTTCTTAATCATGTCTGCCTTGTTAACCTGATAAGGAATCTCGGTAACAATGATACATTCACGCCCTTTTACTTCTTCTATAACAGCTTTAGCACGCATTACTATACGACCTCTACCTGTATGAAAAGCATCTCTTACACCATCATAACCATAGATAATACCACCTGTAGGAAAATCTGGAGCGGTAATATGCTGCATTAACTCATCTATCTCTATCTCTCTATTATCAATATAAGCAACAGTACCGTTTATTACTTCTGTTAAGTTATGTGGCGCCATATTTGTTGCCATACCAACAGCAATACCAGAAGCACCGTTTACTAATAAATTAGGAATACGTGTTGGTAAAACAGTAGGCTCTTGTAAAGTATCATCAAAGTTTAATTGATGATCTACAGTATCTTTTTCAATATCAGCTAACATTTCTTCTGATATTTTCTGCATTCTAACCTCTGTATAACGCATTGCCGCCGGAGAATCTCCATCAACAGAACCAAAGTTACCTTGCCCATCTACCATCATATAACGCACACTCCAATCTTGCGCCATTCTTACCATAGAATCATAAACAGAAGTATCACCGTGTGGGTGATATTTACCCAAAACCTCTCCTACAATTCTTGCTGATTTTTTATAAGCTCCTGTTGCTTTAATTCCTAATTCATGCATACCATACAAAACCCTTCTATGAACTGGTTTTAAACCATCCCTTACATCTGGTAATGCCCTTGAAACAATAACTGACATCGAGTAATCGATGTATGCAGATTTCATCTGCTCTTCAATGTTAATCGGAATTAACTTTTCTCCGTCTGCCATATATATTTTCTATTAATAATTATTCCTTTTTTTAAAACAAGGCAAGATACTATTTCTATTACTATTTACAAAGGTTTAACGCTTATGAATTAGATAGAGTTATCAACATTTATTAATAATTTATTGGCGCTTTTTACTTCCTTGATTTTCAACTATTTTCTACATTATTTTTAAAGTCAAACTGTCAGTTTTTAAGAGTTGGCATATTTTTTGTAATTTTTAAGAAAAAAAAGGACTAAATTTACATCAATAGACAATAATATATGGACGATAATTTTTCACCGAAGGTAAGAGATGTAATAGCATTCAGTAAACAAGAAGCGCTAAGATTAGGGCATGAATTTATTGGAACAGAACATTTGTTATTAGGTTTAATAAGAAAAGGAGAAGGAAAAGCAATGGAAATTTTAACTGCATTTGATGTAGATACTATTTTATTGCGTAAAAAGTTAGAACAATTAAACCCAGTTGATCCTACTTTTGCAGAAACTTCTGAAAAACAAAGTTTACATTTAACTAGACAAGCAGAAAAGGCTTTAAAAACAACCTTTCTAGAAGCTAAATTATACCAAAGCGAATCTATAGATACTGCACATCTACTTTTATGTATTTTAAGAAACGAAAATGACCCAACTACTAAGTTGATTCAGAAATACCACGTTAATTACGATGAAGCAAAAGCTTTATACAAACAATTGCACGTAGATGACGAAGATCTACCTAACAACCCGATAGCAGAAACACCATCTGATGATGAATTTGCTTCTGAAAAACAAAACCCTTTTGATCAGCCTCAAAAAGGAAAAAATGTTAAAAAATCTAAAACACCCGTTTTAGATAATTTTGGTAGAGATTTAACAGATTTAGCAGAAAAAGGAAAGTTAGACCCTGTTGTTGGTAGACAAAAAGAAATTGAAAGAGTTTCTCAAATATTAAGTAGAAGAAAGAAAAACAACCCAATGCTTATAGGTGAACCTGGTGTTGGTAAATCTGCCATTGCAGAAGGTTTGGCTTTGAGAATTGTAGAAAGAAAAGTTTCTAGAATTTTATTTGACAAGCGTTTGGTTTCTTTAGATTTAGCAAGCTTAGTTGCGGGTACAAAATACCGTGGTCAATTTGAAGAGCGTATGAAAGCGTTAATGAATGAGCTTGAAAAGAATGATGATATTATTCTTTTTATAGACGAAATTCATACAATTGTTGGGGCTGGTGGCGCTACAGGCTCTTTAGATGCTTCTAACATGTTAAAACCAGCATTGGCTCGTGGTGAAATACAATGTATTGGTGCAACTACGTTAGATGAGTATAGAACAAATATCGAAAAAGATGGCGCATTAGAGCGTCGTTTTCAAAAGGTAATTGTAGATCCTACGTCTGTAGAAGAAACAATACAGATTTTACATAATATAAAAACTAAATACGAAGAACATCATCATGTAAATTATACAGATGAAGCTTTAGAGGCTTGTGTAAAGTTAACTAACAGATATATGACTGATAGATATCTACCAGACAAGGCTATCGATGCTTTAGATGAAGCTGGATCTAGAATTCATATCACAAATATTGTTGTTCCGCAACAAATTTTAGAGTTAGAAACCAAGTTAGAGCTTATTAGAGAAAGAAAAACAAAAGCTGTAAACGGGCAAAAATATGAAGAAGCTGCAAAGTTAAGAGACGATGAAAAAAATATAGAAGCTGCTTTAGATTCTGCTCAAAAACAATGGGAAGATGACTCTAAATTAAACAGAGAAATTGTAACCGAAGATAATGTGGCAGAAGTTGTCTCTATGATGACAGGCATACCTGTAAATAGAGTTGCAGAGGCAGAAACACATAAATTAAACGAATTACCTCAACTTATAAAAGGTAAGGTAATTGGGCAAGATATTGCCGTATCTAAGGTTGTTAAAGCAATTCAAAGAAATAGAGTTGGATTAAAAGATCCTAACAAACCAATTGGTTCTTTTATTTTCTTAGGTCAAACTGGTGTTGGTAAAACGCAATTAGCAAAAGTTTTAGCAAAAGAGTTATTTGATTCTGATGATTCTTTAATTAGAATTGACATGAGTGAATACATGGAAAAATTTGCTATTTCTCGTTTAATTGGTGCGCCTCCGGGTTATGTTGGCTATGAAGAAGGTGGTCAATTAACAGAAAAAGTTAGAAGAAAACCGTATTCTGTTGTTCTATTAGATGAAATTGAAAAAGCGCATCCGGATGTGTTTAACATGTTACTTCAAATTTTAGATGACGGATATATTACTGATAGTTTAGGAAGAAAAATTGATTTTAGAAATACAATCATAATTATGACTTCTAATATTGGTGCTAGACAATTAAAAGATTTTGGTGGCGGAGTTGGTTTTGGTACTTCTTCTAAAAAAGAACAAGCAGACGCACATGCTAAATCTGTAATTGAAGGTGCTTTAAAGAAATCATTTGCACCAGAATTTTTAAATAGAATAGATGACGTAATTGTATTTAACGCTTTAGAAAGAGAAGACATACATTCAATTATAGACATAGAACTAGATAAATTATTACGTAGAATATCAGACTTAGGGTACACATTACAATTAAGCGAAAAAGCAAAAGATTATATTGCTGACAAAGGTTTTGATAAGAAATATGGTGCTAGACCGCTTAAAAGAGCTATTCAGAAATATATAGAAGATGCTTTGGCAGAAGAAATTGTAAACTCTAAACTAAACGAAGGAGATACGATTTCTATGGATCTTGATGAAAAAGAGAATAAGTTAAACATCAAGATACAAAAAGGAAAAATAGAACCAGAACAAGAATCTGAAACAGAATCATAAATTAAAAAATCTCAAACTATCGTTTGAGATTTTTTTTTACACAAAACTAAGAAAACAAGGTTCATTTCTATATTTTTAACAGAAAAGTTAAATATCTAAAGACACTATCCTCTGATTAAATTTATATATTTGTTTCAAATAAATATTTATAATAAATGAAAAAAATTAGCATTATACTTATCGCTGTTTTTGCACTTGCTTCTTGTACTAAAGAACATTCTAAAGATTATTTAACGCTTTCTGGAAAGTTAGAAAATAATAAAGACTCTATTTTAACAATTACAGGTCAACAAGGCCCCGTAAAAAGCATTACAATTAACAAAGATGGCACTTTTAAAGACACTTTAAATATAGAAAATGCTGCAGTGTACACTATTAGTACTAGTCCTGCAAAAAGAGCTCCTATTTATTTAAAAAACGGATTCGACATTAAGTTAAACGGAGATTCTGAAAACTTTATGTCTAGTTTTAAGTTTTCTGGACAAGGTGCTGACAATAGTAATTTTATTTTAGCTCAGATTACAGAAAGTCAAAAAATTGGAAATCCTACGTTACTCTTAGAATTAAATGAAAATGATTTTAAAACCAAAATAGCGGCAATGAAATCTAATTACGATAGTATTTTAAATTCTTATAAAGACATAGATACTACATTGGTAAAAATGGTCGATAGTCAAACCAACCAAATGATTACCTATTTTAACCAAGCTTATGAAAAAAACAAAGCAATGGCTAAAGGAACTATTTCACCAAAATTTGTTGATTACGTAGATTACAAAGGCGGTAAAAAATCTTTAGACTCTTTTAAAGGAAAATTTGTTTATATAGATGTTTGGGCTACTTGGTGCGGACCATGTATTCAACAAATTCCTTATTTAAAATCTTTAGAAAAAGAATATCATGGTAAAAATATAGAATTTATAAGTATTTCTACGGATGAATACAGAAGAAGTGGCGGATCTTGGGAAGCAGCAGAAAAGAAATGGAAAGATTTTGTAAAAGCAAAACAATTATCTGGTGTACAACTATGGGCAGGAAAAGATATCTCTTTTCAGCAAGAATATCAGATAAACTCGATTCCTAGATTTATACTAATAGATCCTCAAGGTAAAATTGTTAATTCTGATGCACCAAGACCATCTGAGCCAAGACTAAAAGAACTTTTTACTTCTTTAGGTATTTAAAAAATAAAATAGAAAATAAAAAAGCGAAATTCTAATTAGAATTTCGCTTTTTTTATTTGATTTAACTAGATGTTTACTCTTTGTAAACACCCATATTTGCATATTTGTCCATTCTTTTTTCTACTAAATCTTCATCCGATAAATCTTTCAACTCATCAAAAGCAGCTAGTATTTGACTTTGAACAGCAGCAAAAGCTCCTTCTCTATCAGAATGGGCACCTCCAATAGGCTCTTTAATTATTCCGTCAATCAATTTCATTTTTTTCATGTCGTTACCGGTAAGTTTTAAAGCCTCTGCAGCTTGTTCTTTAAACTCCCAACTTCTCCATAAAATAGAAGAGCAAGATTCCGGAGAAATTACAGTATACCAGGTATTTTCCATCATGTAAACTCTATCTCCAACACCAATTCCTAAAGCTCCACCAGAAGCTCCTTCACCAATAACAACTGTTATAATTGGCGTTTTAAGAATCGTCATTTCAAAAATATTTCTAGCAATTGCTTCACCTTGTCCGCGTTCTTCTGCCTCTAAACCTGGGTAAGCACCAGGAGTATCTAAAAGTGTTACAACAGGAATACCAAATTTCTCTGCCATTCTCATTAAACGTAAAGCTTTTCTATATCCTTCTGGATTAGCCATACCAAAATTTCTGTACTGGCGTGTCTTAGTATTGAATCCTTTTTGCTGACCAATAAACATAAAAGATTGGTCTCCTATTTTACCCAATCCACCAATCATCGCCTTATCATCTCCTACACTTCTATCTCCGTGAAGTTCCATAAAAGTATCACCACAAATGGCCTTAATATAATCTAAAGTATAAGGTCTATCTGGGTGTCTAGACAATTGTACACGCTGCCAAGGTGTTAAGTTTTTGTATATATTTTTTCTAGCATCTGCTAGTTTCTTTTCAATTTTTTTACAAGTAGCAGTTACATCTACCTCACTTTCTTCACCAATAATCTGACATTTTTGCAGTTGATCTTGAAGTTCTTTTATTGGCATTTCAAATTCTAAATATTCCATTTCTAGTGATTTGATTTTAGTTATTTGTAAGAACAAACATACTATAAAATTTACTTTTTAAGGCTAAATTAAATTACTTTTTTCTTTTTTAGCTTTTGTTTAAACTTCTCTTTTAAAGTCTTTCTATTTTTTAAAATACCATTTAACAAAACAACAAATAAGACTATAAAGGCACCTAAATAAAAGGTATTACTCATTTGTTCTTTATCACCAAAAATTATTAATGCTAGAATAATTGCATAAATTGGTTCTAAATTTATGGTTAGCATTACGGTATAAGGAGACAGATATTTCATAACTTCTACAGATGCTATAAAAGCATAAGCTGTACAAATACTACTTAAGATTAAAAGGTACAACCAGTCTGAAGTTTCAATCTGAAAAAAGGCTAGAGAAAATCCGTTAGTTATTAATAAGTATACAGTAATAAAAGCAACACCAAAAAATAATTGGTAGAACGAAATAACATCCGCAGTATATTTTTTAATATACAAACCGTTTAAAACTGCAAATAAAGCACTTAAAAAAGAGGCTATTAATGCATAAATAATTCCTAATTTATATTGACTTTCGAAATTGAATATAATGTACAACCCTCCTATTACTAATAATCCTAAAAAAATCTCTAAAGTATTTATTTTTCTTTTAAAAAATATAGGTTCTATTAATGATGCAAAAAAAGCACCAGTACTCATCGTAACTAACGCAACAGATACATTAGAGACTTTTATAGCTTTGAAAAAAAACACCCAGTGCAAGGCAATTACAATTCCCGTAAATAAAAATTTTAAAAGCCCTTTTTTATTAACTCTGAAAGATTTTTTCTTCCAAAGAAAATAAATTGCAATAAAAACTACTGCTAATAGCATTCTATACCAAACCAAAGGAATTGCATCAATAGTTATTAACGCACCTAAAATTGCAGTAAAACCCCAAATAAAAACAATGAGGTGTAATAATAAATAGTTTTTTAACTTACTTTCTTGCATTTAAGTATAAATAAACAGCAACTGCACCAAATATTATATTAGGAATCCATACATAAGTGATAGAATTTACACCGGCTACTGAACCTAAAACTTCACCAACCTTCATAAAAAACACGTATAAAAACATAATACCAACTCCTATTGCTAGGTTAACACCTGTACCACCTCTTCTTTTTCTAAAAGCTAAAGCTACAGCTATGATGGTTAAAATATAGGAAGCTACAGGTAAACTAGTTCTTTTATAAAGCTCAACTAAATAGGCATTAAGGTTTTTAACTCCTCTTTTTTTAGAAATATCTATAAATTTCATCAATTCGTTAGATGGCATTTCTTGTGCAAAAGCAGATTTATAAATTAAATCTCTTGGTGTAAAACTAAAAACTGTATCAATCTTATTACCAGAAAAAATGCTATCTCTATCTTTATATATCAATCTTTTTTTCCATGTACTAATTGTAAAGGTTGAATCTTTTACATTATATTTTAATCTGTTTGCAGATAATTTTGACTTTAATTTTAAACCATCGTAAGTCTCAGAATTAAAATCGTAACCTATATTATTTTCTGTATTAAACGTTCTTATAAAAATATAGGTACTATCTGTTAATTGCAAACTAAAGTCTGATACATATTTTAACTCGTTAATTTGTTTCGAGTTATTAATATATTTTTTCTCGAAAGCTTTTCTTGTTTTACTACTTGTTGGCACCACATAATGATTCATAGCCAGCGATAAAATAGTAATTAAAGTGGCGCCTATAAAATATGGGTATAAAAAGCGAGTAAAAGAAACTTTAGCATTTGTAATTGCTATAATTTCTGTGTTATTAGATAGTTTTGATGTAAATAAAATTACAGCAATAAACAATGCCAAAGGCATAAAAGTATTGGTATAATATATTGTAAAATTTAAGTAATAATCATTTAAAATCTCATTGAATCCTAAATCTGGATGTTCTAAAAAATTATCTATTTTCTCAGAAACATCAATAGCTATTGCTATGGGAATTAAGATTAATAATGTAAACAAAAATGTTACTAAAAACCTTTTTAATATGTACCAATCTATTATTTTCAAAAGAATAAATAATTATTTTTTAGATTTAAGCTCTTAATAAGAACTTGTAATTTTACAATCTATTGTCCATTTGTTTTACCATTTTATCTTTCCACTCTCTAAAGTCACCAGCTAAAATATGTTTTCTTGCCTCTCTGGTTAACCAAACATAAAAACCTAAATTGTGTATAGAAGCAATTTGTTTACCTAACATTTCTTTTGCTGCAAATAGATGACGCAAATATGCTTTAGAGTACATTGTATCTACCCAAGTAATTCCCATTTCATCTATTGGAGAAAAATCGTCTTCCCACTTTTTATTTTTGATGTTTATAGAACCGTGTGCTGTAAACAACATTCCGTTTCTAGCATTTCTTGTTGGCATAACACAATCAAACATATCAATACCTAAAGCTATATTTTCTAAAATATTAATTGGCGTACCAACACCCATTAAATATCGTGGCTTATCTTCAGGTAAAATTTCTGTTACAACTTCTGTCATGGCGTACATTTCTTCTGCTGGTTCTCCTACAGATAAACCACCTATTGCATTTGCTTGCTGACCTGCATTTGCAATATACTCTGCAGATTGTTTTCTTAAATCTTTGTATGTACTACCTTGTACAATTGGCATAAAAGTTTGTTCGAAACCATATTTAAACGGTAACTTTTCTAGGTGATTTATACATCTGTTTAACCACCTATGCGTCATGTGCATAGATCTTTTTGCATAATTGTAATCGCAAGGATACGGTGTACACTCATCAAAAGCCATTATAATATCTGCGCCAATTGTGCGCTGTGTTTCCATAACGTTTTCTGGTGTAAAATGATGCATAGAACCATCTATATGACTCTTAAACTTCACACCTTCTTCGTTAATTTTTCTTCTACCAGACAAAGAATATACTTGGTAACCACCAGAATCTGTTAAGATATTTCTATCCCAGTTCATAAATTTGTGTAAACCACCTGCTTTTTCTAAAATGTCTAAACCAGGTCTTAAATATAAATGGTATGTGTTACCTAATATAATATCAGGATTAATTTCGTTTTTTAATTCTGTTTGGTGAACTCCTTTTACGGTTCCAACAGTTCCCACTGGCATAAAAATAGGAGTTTCTATTTCTCCGTGATCAGTAGTTATTACTCCTGCTCTTGCCTTGCTTTTTGGGTCGGTAATTTTTAAGTCAAATTTCATTATCGGCAAAGATACTATTATTTAAGAATTGTAAGTTTCTTAATTATAATTTATATTCTAATTTGCTATTAGTTCGCAAAAATATGCGTTAAGGATTGAAGTGGAAATCCTTTTTTGAGGCACGAAAAAAAGATTGTAGTGTAAAGCCTGACTTTGGTTCTAAATGCTTTTAGAACAAAGTAACGCCCAAAAAATTATCTCCTTTTTCTTTTAGATGAAAAACTGGTATTGTTTCTTTTATTTTTTGGTGATGATTTTCTAAATGATGCACTTTTTTTATTAAAATTATTTTTAGTTGGTGCTTCTTTCTTTTTTGCTTTTTTAGCTTTTGGTGCTTCTTTTACAATAGATGCTTCTTCTGTTTTAGAAGATGTTGCAATCATTTTATTTATTTGTTGCATTTCTTCTTGGGTAAGTTCTCGCCAATCTCCTGTTTGTAAAAAACCCAATTCTACATTCATAATTCGGGTTCTTTTTAACTTGGTTACTTCGTAATCTAAATACTCGCACATTCTACGAATTTGCCTATTTAGACCTTGTGTAAGTATTATTTTAAAGACTTTTTCGCTTACTTTTTCTACTTTACATTTTTTTGTAACTGTACCTAAAATTGGTATTCCGTTACCCATTTTATCTATAAATTCTGATGTAATCGATTTATTTACGGTTACAAAATATTCTTTTTCGTGATTGTTGCCTGCTCGTAAAATTTTATTTACGATATCACCATCATTTGTTAAAAAAATTAATCCTTCGGATGGTTTATCTAAACGACCAATAGGAAATAATCTTTCTGGATGATTTATATGTTTTACAATATTTGCTTTTTCTCTACCATCTGTTGTAGAAACAATGCCTACAGGTTTATTTAAAGCAATATAAAGTGTGGTTTTTTTAGGTTTAACTAATCTACCATCTAACTTTACAACATCTTTTTTACCAACTCTGTTACCCAATTGGGTTGGTTTACCATTAATTGTAACTCTGCCTTCATTAATAAATCTTTCTGCTTCTCGTCTTGAACAAATACCAGATGAGCTTATATATTTATTAAGATTTATAGTTTGTTGCTTGTTAGTTTCCAATGAATATTTTTTTGCAAAAGTAAAGATAAGATTACAATTCTATTGTTCTAAAGGTTAAATTAATTCGAGGTGTTTTTACTTTTTTTGTTGGTGGCAATCTATGTAACCAATTTGTTTGTGTACCAGATTTCATTACTAATAAGCTTCCGTTTTCTAAAACAATGTCTATTCTTTGTTTATTTTCTTTATGTTTAAAAGAAAATTTTCTTGCTGCGCCTAAAGATAAAGATGCAATTGCTCCGTTTTTTTTGAGCATTTTTTCTCCGTCGGAATGATACGCCATACCTTCTTCTCCTGAATGATATAAATTTAATAAACAAGAATTGTAGCTTTCTTTTGTTTCGTTTTCTACAATTGCTTTAAGTTCTAGTAACTCTTTTGTAAAAATGTTTGCTGTTTTTGTTACTCCAGAATATTTATATGAAAATTCTGATTCGCCATACCATGCAACTTTTCTTTTGGTTATTATTTTTTTACCAAAAATAATAGCTTCATCATTTTTCCAGTTAATAGAATTCATCAACTTATCGTAATAAAAACTGCAATCGTTTAGATTTAAAACTACCCCATGATAGTTTGTAATACCATCAAAAGGTAAAATATTTTTTATTTTTTCTGAAGAAAACAAATCCATAGTGTAAAAATACAATTTATATTATGTCTTAGTTTTGACGTACAAAAAAAGTCTAACTTTTTACAGCTAGACTTTTTGAATTATTAGTATATTAAAGTTTTAACGAATTGCTTCTGGATTTAAAATAATAAATTCTGTTCTTCTATTTAATTGATGAGCCGCCTCTGAACACTCTACATTGTTGGCACATATATTTACTAATTGAGTTTCTCCGTAACCATTTGCTTCTATTCTTGTTGCTTTTATACCACGACCAATTAACCACTCTAAAGTAGACTTTGCTCTTCTTTTTGATAATGATAAATTGTAAGCATCTGATGCTCTACTATCTGTATGAGAAGCTAATTTAATTTTTAACTCTGGATACTTTCTCATAATTCTTACCACTTTCTCTATTTCTATTGCTGCGTCTGGTCTAATAAAAGATTTGTCTAAATCAAAATAAATAGGATTTATGTCTACCATTAACAATCCTCTTACTCTAACAAATTCACTTTCTATTAAATTTAAACCTAGAGTTAAATTTAAATCTTCATCTAAATTTGTTGTAAATTCTTCTGAGTCTTCTGTGTAATCAAATTTACTACCTACTACTTTATACGATTCTTTACAGTCTACGTTAAATTTAAATCTTGCATTGCTATCTGCGATTACAGAATCTATAATTTCTCCTTAAGAATTATACAAATCTACTTTTGCTCCTGGTAATAAAGCCTCTGTTACACGTTCTTTAACGACACCGTTTACAACTTGATTACATTCTACTCTTACGGGTGCTATTTCTTTAAAATAATAAATATCATCATCACCTGCTCCTCTTTTTCTATTAGACGAAAAGTGACCTTCTCTTTTTCCGTTTCTAAAAACAAGACTAAAATCGTCGTAACTAGAATTTATAGGATATCCTAAATTGGTAGCTCTCATTTTATTGGTAGAATCAGATAGTTTTACAGCATAAATATCTAATCCTCCTTTACCTTCTCTATAACCGTTTGATGAAAAGTACAAGACGTCGTTTTTATCTATATAAGGAAACATTTCTTTACCGACAGTATTTACTCTAGCACCTAAGTTAACTGGTTGTCCATAAGTACCATCTTTATAAATATCTACAACAAAAATATCTGTGCTACCGATAGATCCTGGCATATCTGAAGTAAAATATAATTTGGTTTCATCTTTAATTTAATTATTTTTAAAATAAAAAAACAGAATACATCTTGTATCTCTAAAAGATGTATTCTGCTTTGATTAAAAGACAATGTATTTATTTACTGTCTTTAAACAACAAGTTTTTTTATTAGTTAGTAATAGGGTACTAGTCGGTTTCAATTCCTCTAATTTTAATTTCGCTAAATATTAAATTGCGCATATTTTTTATTGGAGGAACGCAAATATATATAAAAAAATAACTTATGATAATAAATTAAACTTTATATATATAAGATTAAGAAACAATTTGTCTTATAAAGTCACAAAAGTGTATTTTTTTTTTGATAAAAAAAACTTAAATAACTGATTATATATCGAATAGATACTTTAATATTTTTTCATAATTTTATAATTCTGGTAATAAAATAATAATATTCTGAAAACTTACTTTAAAGTTTAGAAGTAAACTTCAACAAAAAACTACACGTCAAAAATGTTATTATTAATAGCAATTATATAAAACAAAAAAACCCGCTAACTAAATGTTAACGGGTTTTGCGGAGAAAGAGGGATTCGAACCCCCGGACCTGTTACAGTCAACAGTTTTCAAGACTGCCGCATTCGACCACTCTGCCATTTCTCCAAGTGTCTCATCAGGTATTCCCTGAATGCGGGTGCAAATATATAAAGGTTTTTTAATTCTCAAAAACAAAAATGAAGTTTTTTTCTAATTATTTTGAAAATAATATTTTCAACTATCTATAGCATTAATAATCAGACAATCATATAAAAATAAAAATTATAGGTATCATTTAAAATATTACAAAAAATAATATGATCAAGAACACTTTATTATATTTGTAAATAAATACAAGACAAATGGCATTTAATTCTTTTGGAAAATTATTAAAAGTAACCACTTACGGTGAATCTCACGGAACCGCTATTGGTGGTGTCATTGACGGTTTTCCTGCTGGGTTAAAAATTGATTTAGAAGCAATACAAAATGAATTGAATAGGCGTAAACCTGGTCAATCTAAGATTGTAACACAGCGTAAAGAACCAGATACAGTAGAATTCTTATCTGGTATATTTGAAGGTAAAACGACAGGTACTTCTATTGGTTTTATTATTAGAAATACTAATCAGAAATCTAAAGATTATAATCATAATACTAATGTTTATAGACCTTCTCATGCAGATTACACATACGATAAAAAGTTTGGAGGTAGAGATTACAGAGGTGGTGGTAGAAGTTCTGCAAGAGAAACTGCCAACTGGGTTGTTGCAGGTGCTTTAGCAAAACAATTAATAGCATCAATGAAAATTAACGCTTTTACTTCTTCTGTAGGTGAGATATTTATTGATAAACCGTATCAGGATTTAGATTTTTCTAAAACAGAAGACAATATTGTTAGATGTCCAGATGAAAGTTCTGCGGACAAAATGATTGCTAAAATTCAAGAAATAAGAAAAGCTGGAGATACTATTGGCGGTACTATTACTTGTGTTGCGCAAAATATACCCGTTGGTTTAGGTGAACCTATATTTAATAAACTACACGCAGAATTAGGTAAAGCAATGTTATCTATAAATGCTGTTAAAGGTTTTGAGTTTGGTAGTGGTTTTTGTGGTGCTAAAATGAAGGGTTCTGAGCATAATGATATTTTTAATGCTGATGGATCAACACAATCTAATCTTTCTGGAGGAATTCAAGGAGGTATTAGCAACGGAATGGACATTTACTTTAGAGTAGCTTTTAAACCTGTTGCTACAATAATGACAAACCAACAAACTATAAATTCTGATTATGAAGTTACAGAGATAACTGGTAAAGGTCGTCATGATCCTTGCGTTGTACCAAGAGCTGTACCTATTGTAGAAGCTATGACTGCTCTGGTACTAGCCGATTATTGGTTATTAAACAAAACAAGAAAAGTATAATAAAAAAAGCGAAACTTTAAAAGTTTCGCTTTTTTTTATGCTTCACCAGTTCGTCCAAAATTCATAGGAATTTGAGGTTGCTCATAATCTTTTATTTCTCCATTTTGATGCTCAAATTTTCGAACATTTTCTGCTAAAGCTTTAGAAAGTCTTTTCGCATGTTGGGGCGTTAAAATAATTCTAGACTTTACTTTTGCCTTGGGCACACCTGGCATAATATTTATAAAATCTACTATAAACTCTGAAACAGAATGATTAATTATAGCTAAGTTAGAATAGGTTCCTTCTGCAATTTCTTGGTCTAATTCTATATTTAATTGTCCGTCTTTATTTTGATTTTCTTCCATAATATCGTTTATATATCAACTAATTTATAATAAAAAAGTTGAATTGAATAATGTAAAACAAGTTACAGTAAACAATTCAACTTTTAAAATATATTACTAATAAAAGCTAGTATTAGAAACTTTGTTCTATTTCGTCTTTAGGACCAACTAGAATGTTTTCATAAGCTCTCATACCTGTACCTGCTGGTATTCTCTTACCTACAATTACAT
>JAHDHO010000047.1 GCA_020631275.1 Polaribacter sp.
CCATCGTGTAAAACGTGTACAAAATCTGGTACGATATAATCTAATAAACGTTGGTAATGTGTAATAACAATTACCGCGTTATCTTTAGATTTTAATTTATTTACACCGTTAGCCACAATACGCAAAGCATCAATATCTAAACCAGAATCTGTTTCATCTAAGATGGCTAATTTTGGCTCTAACATTGCCATTTGAAAGATTTCGTTACGTTTCTTCTCTCCACCAGAAAAACCTTCGTTTAAAGAACGAGACAAAAATTTACGGTCTATTTCTAATAATTCAGATTTCTCACGAATCATTTTTAACATATCTTTTGCAGGCATGTCTTCTAAACCTTTTGCTTTTCTTGTTTCGTTAATAGCTGTTTTGATAAAGTTTGTAACAGAAACACCAGGAATTTCTACTGGATATTGAAAAGATAAAAACACACCATTATGTGCTCTTTCTTCTGGCGCAAGTTCACTAATATCTTCACCATCTAATTCGATAGAACCGTTAGTAACTTCATAGTCTTCTTTACCAGCAATAATATTAGCCAAAGTACTTTTTCCTGCACCATTTGGCCCCATAATTGCATGAACTTCTCCTGCTTTTACTTCTAAATTCAATCCTTTTAAAATTGATTTATCGTCTATACTTGCTTGTAAATTTTCTATTTTTAACATCTTATTTATGCTATTGGCTTTTAGCTTTATGCTATCGGCATTATTTTTATAATTATATATTTTGTGGTTGGGTACTAATTATCCAACACTTCCTTCTAAAGAAATTTCTAGTAATTTTTGAGCTTCTACAGCAAACTCCATTGGTAATTTGTTTAAAACCTCTTTACTAAACCCGTTTACAATTAAAGCAATTGCTTTTTCTGTATCGATACCACGTTGGTTACAGTAAAATAATTGGTCTTCACCAATTTTACTAGTTGTAGCCTCGTGTTCTATTTGTGCAGATTTGTTTTTGGTTTCTATGTAAGGAAAAGTGTGTGCTCCACATTCGTTACCCATTAATAAAGAGTCACATTGAGAGAAGTTACGAGCGTTTTCTGCTCTAGAATTTATCTGTACTAAACCTCTATAAGAGTTTTGAGATTTTCCTGCAGAGATACCTTTAGAAATAATTGTAGACTTAGTGTTTTTACCTAAGTGAATCATTTTTGTACCTGTATCTGCTTGTTGATGGTTGTTTGTTACTGCGATAGAATAAAACTCACCAACAGAATTATTTCCTTTTAACACACAAGAAGGATATTTCCAAGTAACTGCAGAACCAGTTTCTACTTGTGTCCAAGAAATTTTTGCATTTGTTTCACACAAACCTCTTTTGGTTACAAAATTGTAAACACCACCTTTACCTTCTTTATTACCAGGATACCAGTTTTGTACTGTAGAGTATTTAATTTCTGCATCGTCCATTGCAATTAATTCTACAACCGCTGCATGTAATTGGTTTTCATCTCTACTTGGTGCTGTACAACCTTCTAAGTAAGAAACATAACTACCAGCATCTGCAACTACTAAAGTTCTTTCAAATTGTCCTGTTCCACCTTCATTAATTCTAAAATAGGTAGATAATTCCATCGGGCATTTTACACCTTTAGGAATGTAACAGAAAGATCCATCAGAAAAAACTGCAGAATTTAAGGCTGCGTAGAAGTTATCTTTAGTTGGTACAACGCTACCTAAATATTTTTTAACTAATTCTGGGTGTTCTTGTATTGCTTCAGAAATTGGCATAAAAATAATTCCTTTTTCTGCAAGAGTTTCTTTAAAAGTTGTAGCTACAGAAACAGAATCCATTACAATATCTACTGCAACGTTGGCTAATTTCTTTTGTTCATCTAAAGAAATTCCTAAACGCTTAAAAGTGTCTAACAACTCTGGATCTACCTCATCTAAAGAGTTTAATTTTGGTTTCTTTTTTGGTGCAGAATAATAAGCAATGTCTTGAAAATTTGGTTTTTCATAATTTACATTAGCCCATTCTGGTTCTTCCATTTGCTCCCAAACTTTAAAAGCTTCTAATCGCCATTCGGTCATCCATTCTGGCTCATTTTTCTTTTTAGAGATTGCACGAACAACATCTTCATTTAAACCAACCGGAAATGTATCGCTTTCTATATCTGTATAAAACCCGTACTTATATTCTTGGGTTTTTAATTCTTGTTCTAAATCTTCTTCGGTGTACTTTGACATCTTTTTCTTAATTTTAAAGTGAAAAACTTTCTCCACAACCGCAAGTTCTATTTGCGTTAGGATTGTTAAAAACAAACCCTTTTCCGTTTAAACCACCAGAATATTCTAAAGTAGTTCCTACTAAATATAAAAAGCTTTTTTTGTCGACAATAATTTTAACGTCATTCTCTTCAAAAACTTTATCGTTTTCTTCTTTTTTATTATCAAAAGTTAAATCGTAAGATAAACCCGAACAACCACCACTTTTTACACCAACTCTTATATAATCTGTTGCTGCATTAAAGCCGTCGTCAGTCATTAATTCTACGACCTTCTTTTTTGCTGAGTCTGATACTTTTATCATAATTTTAAATAGATTAAATCTAAACTGACTGCAAATATACAATATAACTAGAAGAAAAACGAAGAAGTTGTATTATGAAACCTAATAAACCAATTGGTTTTATTGATTATTTTTGAAAGGCAGGATTGTTAACAAATTCGTTGTCTGTTAATGTAAGTAAAAAAGCTTTTAAATCTGCTTTGTCTTTGGCTGTTAAATTAACGCCACCTTGGTTAATTTTTTTCATTAGTGGATCTATTGTAGAAGATCTTTTTAGGCCTTCGGAGTAATGATTGATAACTTCGTCTAAAGTTGTAAATCTACCATCGTGCATATAAGGTGCTGTAAATGCTAAATTTCTAATAGACGGAGATTTAAATTTGCCGTTATCATTTGGGTCTCCGGTGATTTTACCTAAGCCTAAATCGGTAAAATCTTCATCTAAACCGTTGTTGTGAAATTTGTTATCTGTCCATAAAGGGTTGTTGTTACTGCCATGGCAATGAAAACAATCACCTCTTTCTTCATCCATAAAAACATTAAAACCATTTGTTTCGTTTTCTGTTAATGTAGCTTCCCCTTGTAAATATTTATCAAATTTAGAATTGCCAGAAATCAACGTTCTTTCGAATTGAGCAATTGCTTTGGTAACAAGAGTAGAATCTATTTTTTCTGAATCAAAAGCTTGTGAAAACAAATTTCTGTAGGTTTCGTTTTGATTTAATTTTTCTGCAATATTTACCCAATCAGCATGCATTTCTATAGGATTTGTAACTGGTTCTAAAGCTTGTGTTTCTAGACCAAATTCTTTACCGTTCCAAGTAAAAAGTTCATCAAAATTCCATGCTAAATTAAATAATGGCATTGTGTTTCTTTTGCCAAAATTACCACTTACGCCTTTACTAAATTGTTTATTATCTGTAAAAGCCTTTGCAGGGTTATGGCAGGTAGCGCAAGATTGTGTATTATCTTTTGAAAGAATTTTATCGAAAAATAGTTTTTTGCCTAAAGCGACACCTTCTATTGTTAATGGTTTGTCTACAGGAATTATAGGTGCAATTAATTTGTCAGAAAAAAGCGTTGGTATTTCTAAATTATATGCAACTGGTGTATAAAAATCTTTTTCTTTGGATGTGCAATTCATCAAAAGTAAAAAAGAAAAAAAGTACACGAAAAAGTTTTTCATTTTGTTAATTTATTTTGCCTAAAGTAAACACAGATTTACCATTTGCGCTTATCATTTTTTGGGCTTCAAAATTTGGCATTAAAACTGTGTTTAGTTCATTTAAATTCCATGTATTGGGGTTTTTAAACCATTCTGCAACATTCATTTTAATTTCTATAGTGGTGTTTTTTACAATTTTTATACTGCCTAAATCTACTTCAAAAGAAGTGTCTTCAAATTTTAAATCGTTTGGGTTTGTTCTGTCAACAGCTCTTATTGCATGAAAATTAAAACCAGTTTCTTCATCATTATTATTTAAAAATTTACCATCAAATTGCATGTAATGATAACCACCACCAAGCATTGCAGGAACATTAAAATTTACAGAATTTAATAATTGATATTCACCATCTTTATTGTCTTTGTCTTGTAAGCCAAATGTAAACTTAAGATTGTAAGTGCCAGGTGAAATATCTGTTACAGAAATAGAAGAGCCAGAATTTTCGCCAAAGTCTATTAAAAACTGATTATTGCTACCAACCAAACTTAGATTAGAAATTAAATAACGCAGCCTTTCGATACTTATTTTTTCTCCGTTTTCTGTAGTAAATTTAAGTTCATTTAATTCTTGATTTGTAATTTCTTTACCGTTCCAGTTATGTGTAAAGTTTATGGTAGTTGTTATATTTTCTGGAAAAACACAACAATCTTTATCGTCTTTACAATTGGTAAAAAATAGTATAGAAATTAACAATGTAAAAGTAATTTTTTTCATCATAATTTAATTATTAGTGCGTCTGTAAAACCTTTGTTTTCTGGTATATCTTTATCAAAACTACTCGACTCGCCAACAGCAATAATACTGCTGTTTTTTAATACTGTAATATCGTATAAAAAATCGATTTTAGAGCCACCAAAGGTTTGTTGCCAAAGTAATTCGCCATCGTTATTTATTTTTATAATTAGTGCGTCATTTTGCCCTTTGTTTTCAAAACCATTGTCTAAACTTCTAGAGCTTCCTGCAATTACAAAGTCGTTGTCTTGAGTTTTTGTAATTGCTCTTGCTACATCAAAATTTGTTGCGCCAATTGTTTTTTCCCAAATAAGATTACCGTCTGTAGAAATTTTAAGAATCCATATATCTGCTGCACCGTTATTTTTAGAAACATTTTTGTCTTTACTTCTTGTGTCTCCAACAATTAAAAAATTACCATCATTGGTTGTGGTAATTGCTCTTGCTTCATCGATTTCTGAGCCACCAAAACTTTTTTCCCAAATAAGATTGCCAAAATTAGATATTTTAACAACCCAAAAATCATAGGTTCCTTTGTTATCAGAAATATTAAAATCGTTGCTATCGCTAGAGCCAACAATTATAAAATTGTTGTCATTGGTTTCGACAATTCCTAACGGAGTATCTGTAAAGCTACCACCAAAATATTTGCTCCAAAGTAAATTACCAACCTTGTCTATTTTTATTGCCCAATAATCTCCGCCAGCATGCTTTATAGCGTTGGTTTTTGCATTTCCTTGACCGTTAGATGCTGTAACGTCTAAAACACCAGTAATTAAAAATCCGTTATCTTTTGTTTCTAAAAGAGTTGTGCCGTAATCTAAACCTAAATATCCAAAGCTTTTTTCTGATATTAAATTGCCCGAACTAGATAGTTTTATAAACCAAAAATCTTGAGAACCAGCATTTGCAGAGACATCTAAATCGTTACTTGTAGAATAGCCTAGAATTGCAAATTCTCCGTTTTTTGTTTCTATAATATCGGCAGCTCTATCATCATTAGAACCACCATATGTTTTTTGCCATTCTAGTTGATTATCCGAAGAAAATTTAGAGATAAAAAAATCGAATGAAGTATTAGATTTATCTGTAATATCTAGATTGTTACTTTGTGTGTAACCTGCTGCAATAAAACCGCCATCTACTGTTTTTTCTACAGAAGTAAAAGCATCATTATTAGTGCCGCCAATTGTTGTAATACTTGTGTTGTTTACAACGATATTATCGTTAATAGACAGTCCGTCTTTATTTGAGCAATTTAAAAGAAGTAAAAAGCAATATAACAGACAGATTTTTTTCATTTAGGTTTTACTTTTTCTGATAACAAACAAACCTCTATTAATATCGCTAATAATGATATTGCCAGATGGTAAATAAGGATACACGTTCCAGGCACCATTAAATGCTGTATTGTCATTTTCTGGATAGGTATCAAAAAAACCAACTTCTGTAAAGCTTTTTGCATCGATATTAGAAATATCTATTATTCTAACACCGGCAGTATAGCTTGCTTGAAAAAATAAATTGTCTTTTATATAACCATTGTGATCTATAGCAGCTGTTGGGCCAGAATAATCGAAATGATGTTTAGGGTTGTCTAAATCTGTAAAATCGAAAACAATCGTTCTTGTATTTAAACCTTTGTCTCTTTCATCTAGTTCATCTCCTAAAATAAAATATTTAAAGTCTTCTGTAAACCAGCCTTGGTGTGTGTACCCAATATTAGAATAACTAATAGAAGATATTTTAACAGGATTTTGCTTGTCTGTAATATCTGCAATTACAACTTCTGTTTCATTACTTCCTATTAATATTTCTCTACCAGAATAATCGGAATCGGGTCCGTTATAGGTTACTGCTTGCGCGTCGTGAGCATAGTCTTCAAAACCACCTTCGTCTACAGGTTTAAAAGGGTTGTTTATGTTGATAAATAAAGGGCCGCCTTTATAAGTTGCGCTTCTAGAAGTACCAACAGGATATGCGTAGCCTGTATCTTCATTAATAACAATATTGTGTGCGCTACCAAAAGAAGTAAACACTTTATCTGCAGTAAATTCTACCGGTATATTAACCAAACCTCTTAGGTTGTTTAGGTTAAAAATTTGCATTCCGTGATTGTCTGCTTCACTAACAATAAATGCAAAATCGTTATAAACTTTTACATCTCTCCAAAGACTATTTTCTGTTCTAGTTTTTAAAAAGCCAATAATTTTTGCATCTGCCGGATTGGTAATATCTATAAACGAAGTTCCTTTATTTGTACAAATAATAGCATATTCATTGTTTGTTACAGGATCTACCCAACCCCAAGAATCGTTACCTTGTGTGTTTTCACCTGCAATTTCATCTAAAGTAATGTGTGTAAGTAAATCGTAATCGTTACAAGGAAATTCGCCTGCAAAACCGTCTTCACATTTTGCAATCGGATTTATAATTGTTTGTTTCTCTGGCTCTACAACCTCTTTTTTAGAGCAACCAACTATAATTAAAACGAATATGAAAAAAGTTTTTTTTATCATTTTTAAATATTTATCAAGTAAAAACCTGCTTTAATTAGTATAACGTAATTATTGTTTTTTAGTACATAAAAACTCTATGAAGTAAAAATAAAGCTTTTATTTATACTTCTCTATTAAAGGAACTCTGTAATTTTTAAGAATGTAAGTATCTTTGCAGCATGTTAGAAGATAAAAACACACAAAAAACATCGTTAGCCGAACTTGGTGAGTTTGGTTTAATAAATCATATTACAAAATATTTTAAAGCAGAAAATGCCACAACAGTGAAAGCAATCGGAGATGATGCTGCTGTTTTAGATACATCAGAAAAACAAACTTTGGTTACTACAGATTTGTTAATAGAAGGTGTGCATTTCGATTTAAGCTATATGCCTCTTAAACACCTAGGTTATAAGGCAATTATGGTTAATTTGTCTGATGTTTATGCTATGAATGGTGTTGCAGAACAAGTAACTGTTTCTATTGCTGTTTCTAATCGTTTTCCTTTAGAAGCAATAGAAGAATTGTACGCAGGTATTCAATTAGCATGTAATACTTATAATGTAGATTTAATTGGTGGCGATACAACATCTTCTACCAAAGGAATTTTAATTTCTGTAACAGCTATTGGTAAAGCAACAAAAGAGGATGTTGTGTATAGAAATGGTGCTAAAGAAACCGATTTAATAGTTGTTTCTGGTGATTTAGGGGCTGCATATTTAGGTTTGCAAGTTTTAGAAAGAGAAAAACAAGTTTTTAAAGTAGATCCAAACAACCAACCAGATTTAGACAATTATACCTATTTAATTGAAAGACAATTAAAACCAGAAGCACGTAAAGACGTTGCTGGTATTTTAAAAGAATTAGAAGTTAAACCTACTTCTATGATTGATATTTCTGATGGACTTTCATCAGAAATTATGCACATTTGTTCGCAATCTAAAGTGGGATGTAAAATTTATGAAGACAAATTACCTTTAGATCCACAAGTTATTTCTGCTTGCGAAGAATTTGAACTAGACTCTACAATGGTTGCTTTAAGTGGAGGTGAAGATTATGAGTTGCTTTTTACAGTGCCAATTGCAGATTTTGATAAGATTAAAGGAAATCCTAATTTTTCTATCATTGGTCATATCATTGCAGAGAATCAAGGTTTAAATCTTGTTACAAGAGCAAATCAAGAAATAGAATTAAAAGCCCAAGGCTGGAATCCTTTAAAAGGAGAATAAAATATTTTATAAACAAAAAAGGCGCAAATTTTAAATTTGCGCCTTTTTTGTTTTATTCTTTTTAAGAAAAATTTAGTTTTTTGTAGTTACTTTTTCTTCTAGATCTAAATTAAATTTCTTGATAGATTTTATTTTTTTAGAGATTTCATCATAGGTTTTCCAGTAACCATCTTTTAAATTATTTTTAAAATTAGGTTATTAGATTCTTACAAAGTCTTTTAAAGCAATAATTAATTCGGATGTGTTTTCTATATGACTCATATGTCCAGAAGGCAAAACTACATATTTGGCATTGGTTTCTTTAGCCTCTTCAATTAACGTATCAGCGTTTAAAATTCGATCATTTTTACCAATAATCATCAATTTTTTAAAAGTACTTTCTTTTAAGAATTCTAAAGAGTTTGGTCTGTTTTTCATTCCTTCGTTTGCAGCAATATATCCTTGCAAAGAAGTTTGTAAAGCTTCGGTTTTAACTTGGCTAATTTCCTCTTTAAATTTTAATGTATTTTCTTGATGAAATAAATTGGAGACAGACATTTTTATCATGTTGTCAAAATTCTGTTGTACCATTTTATTGGCTCTAATTCTTAATTTTTTTCGTTCTTCAGAATCATCAGCAGTTGTAGAGTTCATCAAACAAATACCCTTAATATTTGTTGCTTTTTGTTTTGCCATTGCCAAAGCAACATAACCACCTAAAGAATGACCAATAATAAAGTATTTTCTAATTCTTAAATGTTTTAAAACAGCATGTATTGTATCTGCAAATAAATCCATAGAATGTACATAACCTAAGCAATCAGAATTTCCATGACCTAATAAATCAATAGTAATAATTCTTTTTTTTTTAGATAATTCATCAGTAATGATGTTCCACATTTTAGCATTTTCTAAAAAGCCATGTAGCAAAACAATTGCGGTTCCTTTACCAGTATCAGAAAAAGAAATGTTTGCATTTTTAAATTGAATAGAATCTTGCATCTCGCAAAAATATGTATATTTCGCCCACTAAGACAATATTTACCATGAACAAAACAAAAGAAATTTGGATTGCTGGATTTGCCCTTTTTTCGCTTTTTTTCGGAGCAGGAAATTTAATTTTACCGCCAAATTTAGGTGTAAAAGCTGGTGAAGATTGGTGGATTGTTGTCTTGGGTTTTATAGCTACGGCAATTATAATTCCTATTTTGGCAATTTTTGCGCATGCAAAATTACAAGGAACTTTGTATGATTTTGGTAAAAAAGTGTCGCCAGTTTTTAGTACAATTTTTTGTTTTTTAATATACATTATTGCCATTGCAATACCATCACCAAGAACAGCTGCGGTAACGCATGAAATGGCAATTCAGCCATTTTTCGATTCGCCAGCAATATTAACAAGTATTATTTACTTTGTTTTGGTGTTTTTGTTTTCTGTAAATAGATCTAGAATAATTGGATTAATTGGTAAGTTTTTAACACCAATAATTGTTGTAATTTTACTAGTAATTATAGGTATTTCCTTTTTTGTATCTTCAGGATCTTTAGAAGTTACTTCGTTTAAAAACCCTTTTATTGACGGAGTATTAGAAGGATATCAAACTTTTGATGCAATTGCTGGCGTGGTTGTTGGCGCAGTTATTATAATTTCTTTAGATTATAGCAATCATAACAGTTTTGATGAAAGAAAAAGGTTGATAAGAAAAGCGGGTTTAATTGCCGGTACAGGTTTGTTATTAATTTACGGAGGTTTAATATTAAGCGGTGCTTTGTTTGCAAATTCTTTTGCAGAAAACGCCACCAGAATAGAAGTTTTATCTGGTTTAAGTACTAAAACTTTAGGAACTTTTGGTACAACATTTTTAAGTGTTTTAGTTGCTTTGGCTTGTTTTACAACGGCAGTTGGTATTGTAACAGGTACTGCAGATTATATAAAAGGAATTTGTAAAAATTCTAAAAAAGCGTATATAATTACAGCGGCTGTATGTTCTGTAATTGGTATTATAGTTGGTAGTTACAATGTTGGTTTTATTATTGATGTTGCTGTACCAGCGTTAATGCTTTTATATCCAATTACAATTATGTTAATATTATTAAACGTTATACCAGAAAAGTATGCTTCTAAAATGGTTTTTAGAGCGGTTATCTTGGTAACATTTGTATTTAGTATTCCAGATTTTTTAGGCTTTATAATTCCTAGAGAAAACTTAACAGGTATTAAAAACATTATTCCGTTAGCAGAACATAGTTTGGGTTGGGTTTTACCCGCTATTTTAGTTTTTCTAGGATTTAATGTAAAGAAATTCAGTAAAGCCTAAGCGTTACTTTTTTTGAAAAAAAAAGATAGAAAGTTTAATAAATTTTCTACGACCAACATATTATGGCGGTTCAAGATATTGTAAAATACACTTTTAAAGATATATTCTCTGTAAGCACAGTTCGATTCGAAAAAGCTTGTACAATCGATCATTCTGTGCAACAAAATGCCTATGCAATCTACTGGATTCAAGAAGGTAGCGGAACGTATAATATCGATTTTAAACAATATCATTTTGATGATAATGTTTTGTTTTTCTTATCTCCAGGACAAGTTTTTACTGTAGATTCAGAACAAATAAAAACGGCATATAAACTTACTTTTGTAAAAGATTTTTACTGCATACAAACGCACGATGCAGAGGTTGCTTGTAACGGAATTTTATTCAACAATATTTACGAAACTCCGTTTGTAAAACCATGTAAAAAAGACACCGATAAATTAGACTTTATATTAACAAGTTTACTCGAAGAGTTTCAGCAAAACGAAACAGCGCAGTACGATATGTTACAAGCCTATTTAAAGCAATTTATTATTTCTGCTGTTCGTGTAAAAAAAGAAAACCATGTTGTTAAAGAAGATGTCGAAACACGCCTTTTTAAAGATTTTAGTTTGTTGGTAGAGCAAAATTACAAAACACTTCATTCTGTAACAGATTATGCAAAAAGATTAGGTCTTTCGCCAAAATCAATCACAAAACATTTTCAAAAAGCTGGTACAATTTCGCCATCAGAATTAATAAAAAACAGAATTTTGTTAGAAGCAAAACGCTTGTTAATTTACACCGATAAAACCGTAAAAGAAATCGCATTCGAGTTAGGTTTTAACGATCCGGCATATTTTACGCGTTTCTTTACAAAGGCAATTTCAAAATCGCCACTTCAATTTAAAAAAGACTATTAAAATTATTTTATTTCTTTTTTTGGCGTGCCCTTTCAGGTCAGGCTTTCGAAACTCGCTTTTTAAAGTTTTATCAAACTTTAAAAGAGCTCAAACAAATTTCTCTATCCTTCACGCGTGCATTTTTGTTGGCTTTATTTCAAAGTCCAAACAGTAAGAACTTTTGTCCAATTTTAGAGCTTAATGTTGGTTATACCTTTGCAGTGTCAATCAATAAGAACTTAAAATAAACATATGAAATCAATAGAAAATACACAATGTCCCAATTGTTGGGGTTACCAAACGTACGACGAGCAAAATCAAAACCAGCAACTTTGCGAATGCAAATAAATTATTTAAAAAATAACAATTCATTTAAAAACAGATATTATGAGTACATATAATGTTCCAACAAAAAACGAAGTATCAGAAAACAACCAAGCAATATTTAGTCAGTTAGAAAAAGGTTTAGGTTTTGTACCAAACTTATATGCGGCATTTGCACATAGCGAAACTGCTTTGGGTAATTTTTTAGCAATAGGAAATGGTAAAACTAGTTTTTCTGCCAAAGAAAAAGAAGTAATAAATTTAGCTGTAAGTCAAGTAAACGAATGTGTTTATTGTTTATCTGCCCACACAGCAATTGGTAAAATGAATGGCTTTACAGAAGCACAAATTTTAGAATTAAGAGCAGGTAAAGCTTCTTTTGATGCAAAATTAAATGCATTGGCAAACTTTGCTAAAAGTACAGCAGAAAACAGAGGTGCAGCAACACCAGCAACAGTAGAAAACTTATATGCACAAGGTTACACAAAAGGAAATTTAGCAGATGCGATAATCTTAATTGGTGAAATTACAATTACAAATTATTTTCATAAAATAACAGATGTAGCTGTAGATTTTCCGTTAGCAGAAGCTTTATAAATAGTAGAACAATAATTTAATAATTTTAATAAACAACAATCATGAAAAAAATAATCGCAATTTTAGTATTAGTAGTAGGTTTTGCATTTAACACAAATGCACAAGAAGTAAAAACAGTTTCTTTAGAACAAACAAAAGGAGAGTTTACACAAAAGCAAATAACGTTATCCGAAGGAACTTATATTTTTGAAATAGCTAACAACAACGTAGGGCACAATGTAGGTTTTGTTTTAGCGCCAAAAGCAAATGTAAAAGCACACATCAAAAACGCTTATGTAACTGCACAAGTAAAAGATAACAGCAAAGAAACTTCAAAAGAAGTAACGCTTAAAAAAGGAGAATATGTTTATTTCTGCCCTTTAAACCCAACACCACAATACACTTTAATCGTAGAGTAGTTTTTTAATTCAATTAGTTAAAAAGGCGAACAGAAATGTTCGCCTTTTTTTATTTTTTAGTTATTTAAATTAAAGTTTAAATAAATAGAAACTGCTTGTTTTGGAGTAACGTTACCTCCAAATAAATTATGCGAAATTGGTAGCGTATAATTGGCTCCAAAAATAAAATCTTTAGTAGTTATTTCTGCACCTAAAGTTCCGTTAAAAACGTTGCCATCTGTTTTTGCAATTTCTTCGTCATACTGCTTAATTTTATTATAAATATTACCAGAAAAGCCTACAAAAGGCAATAACATATACTTTTCTTTAGAAATAGCATAAAAAAAGTTAGAAGCATAACTAAACTGATTCCCGAACTTGTATTCATTTTTATTCTCGTTTTTAAAATAGTAAGTTAAGCTAGTATTTACGCCAAATTTATCTGCACCATAACTATGTGCAAGACCTAAAATACCGTCTAAACTTCCAGTTCCTAATTGAAAACCAGGATTTACTCTATCTGTTAAAACTTGTTCGAATTTACCTGTTGGTAACTTGGCTCCTAAACCAATTTCTAACGAATGTCTAGAAGGTTCTCGTGTAACATTTGTGTACAATTTAGACTTTTCTTCATCTACTTTTTTGTAAAATTTAAATTTGTACCAACTCATTATGGTTACGTCTCCAAAACCATTTATATTTTCGTTTCTATCTGTATATTCTCTATTTAAATCTTGATATGGTAAAATTGCACTCACATATAAATTTTCACTTATTGGTAACCTTCCCCATAATTGATACGTATGAAAATTTTCTGTACTTGTTGGCGAATTATTAAAAACACCATCTTTCGATTCAAATTTTTGAAAAATATATCTTACACCCACAAAGCTCGCATTGTTTAAAGTACCTAAACCAAAACTACCGCTACTTGTAGAGCAACCGCATAAATCACAGAAATAATATTCGAAAGTATGATTGTTGTGATAGGTACATATTTCTTTGTTTGTATTAGCAAAACTAGCAAGTGTTATCCATACAAATACTAAAAGTGCAATTGTTTTTTTTATTTTAAAATTCTGCAAAACGTTTATCATTTAAAAATGTGTTATCTGTTAATGTGTTTAAAAAAGCAAGTAATGCTGTTTTTTCTTCGGATGATAGATCGATACCTAAATTGCCATTAGATTTTATTAGTAAAGTGTCTACAACGCCACCATTTTGTATCATTCCATCAGAATAAAAATCTAATACGGCTTCTAAATTTCCAAATCTGCCATCGTGCATGTACGGAAAAGATTTTGCTACATTTCTTAAACTTGGTACTCTAAATTTGTAAAAATCTTCTTCGAGACCAGAAACTCTTTTTCTTCCTTCTTCCTCTGGGAATTTGTAGTTTGTTGGCAATCCGTTATTTCTATAGCTTTGGTCTGTAAATAGCGCTCCAGAATGGCAAGCAGCACATTTATTATTAAAAACTTCGAAACCTTTACTTTCTAGTTCTGTAAAAGTGGCATCTACTTCGTTTCTAATTACTTTATCGTATTTAGAATCTCCAGAAATCATAGTTACCATAAATTGAGATAAAGCTTTTAGCATTCGTTCTGATGTAACTTCTTTATCACCAAAAGCATTTGTAAAAAGAACTTCGTACTCTTGATAAGAATTCAATTTAGAAAGCACAGAAGGTATGGTTTCATTCATTTCTACATCACTAGTAATTGGAATTATTGGTTGTAGATCTAAATGAATTGCGGCGCCATCCCAAGTAAATTCGCTAAAAAAAGCTAAATTCTGAATAGGTTGTGCATTTCTAAAACCAACTTTACCATCAACCCCATGACTAACTGTATGGCCATGATGTGTAAAAGCAGAAGCTTGTTCATGACAGAACCCGCAAGAAATTATTCCGTCGGAAGCCAATCTTCCTTCGTAAAACAGTTTTTTACCAAGTGCAACGCCTTCTTCGGTTAGTGGATTTTGGCTCAAATCGTACAATAATCCCGGAAAATTACTTGGAATTTTTAATTCTATGTTTTTAGGAATTAACACATATTCTTCTTCATCTTTTGCACAAGAAAAAAATGTAATAAAACCTAGATATAATAGGATAAATTTTTTCATAACTGGTAGAAAACCGTTGTTAAGATTTCTTCTTAACAACGGTTTTATAGGTTTAATTATGAACATGATCTATAACAAACATACCGCTTACATTTGTTGCTATTTGTGGCGATTTAACACCATCTACGTGTATTTGTGCTGCATCGTCTAGCAAAAACTTTGTAGTGCCGTCTAAAATGTTAGAAACATCAGAAACAATATGTATTACTGGTGTTAAATCTGTTCTTATTCTTGCAGAGTTTGTTAAATCTAAAGAAACTTCTTTGTAATTATCTACTGCAGTACCATGGCTTCCCATATGAAAAGCAAAAGCAGTTTCTGTGGTTGTACTTTCTGATGTGTAAGTTCCTTCAAAAACCATAAACTTATAACCAGCTTGCCAACTCCACATCATGCCAGCTTCTTGTGCTTTTGCTAAGAAATCTCCTTGCCCTGTTGCACCTTCTAAATATTTTTCTTGATCTACACCAATACCAAAAGTAACTTTTGTATAATCGTCTTCTGGTACATTTTTTAATGTAATAAATTGAGAAGCTTCTACACTTTCATCAATAATAAAATAAGATTCGTTTTTAGGATAAGTAAAAACCGATCCTGTAGCAGTTTCTAAGCGAATATTACTAACAATATATTTAACTTTATTAATCTTAATTTTTTCGGTGTTATTTGCAGAGTAAGGCGCCGTTTCTAATAATAAATCAGAGTTGTTGTAAGCATTATCAAATTCTAATGTTACATTTCCTTCGCCAGTTAAAACTTCTTCTGAAGACGAGCATGCTGCTAAAGTTGCTACAAATAAGAATGCAGCAATATATTTTGAAATTTTCATTTATATATATGTTTTCCTTCCTTAGATTTTTAAGGATGTTCTTTTAAAATAATTTGTGTGAATAGTTTTATTTAGAAAGCACATATTTGTACTTTTTAAATAAAATTTAAAAATGATGTATCAGAAATAACTGATACAAAAAACAAGTATTTATAAATGTAAATCTGGCGGTTGCTCTAAGTTTTTAATAAGTAAAAACGTATGTAAAGAATTTTTTTTAGATGGTTGTTTATTCTTATATAAGTCTAAATATTTAGCTATAAAGTTTTCTGATTCTTGATGATAAACCGGAAAAAATGCTTCTGATACAATTTGTAAGCTAGCAATATTGTCTTTTTCCAAATTAATTTTTGGACCAATTTTTTTTGCTAAGTGACATTTACCGTTACATTGTAATTCTGGTGCGTCTTTATTAACACAATATTTTTCTATTATATAATCTATATTTAGCTCAAAATAACCAATATATGCTAGGTGATATGCTGGTCTAAAAGCAAAAGCTACAAATAATAGTATGCAAAATGTCTTTTTCAGAAGAAAATTATTTATAGCAAAGATAATTTGGACTTTTTTATTTTACCAATTTTAAGAGTTAAAAAGTAATAAACTTGCTATTTAATTTTATAAAATGCTTTAATTTAGCATTTCAAATCGATTTAAGATTGTTAAACTACTATTTATATCCTCATACAACTTCTAAAGAATGGGTAACTTTTGTGCATGGCGCAGGAGGTAGTAGTTCTATTTGGTACAAACAAATTAGAGATTTTAAAAAGCATTTTAATGTTTTAATTCTAGATTTACGTGGCCATGGCAATAGCAAACCAAAATTAAAAGATACGTTTAAAGCAAAATATACTTTCGATTCTATTACTGCAGACATCGAAGAGGTAATCGATTTTCTTAAGATTAAAAAATCGCATTTTGTAGGAATTTCTTTAGGTACAATTTTAATAAGAAATCTTGCAGAAAAAAGACCAACTTTGGTAAAAAGTATGATTATGGGTGGCGCTATTATCAAAATGAATTTTCGCTCGCAAGTCTTAATGAAGGTTGGTAATATTTTTAAATCTGTAGTGCCTTACATGCTTCTTTATAAGTTGTTTGCCTTTATTATAATGCCAAAAAAGAATCATAAAAAATCGAGATTACTTTTTGTTAATGAAGCTAAAAAATTGTATCAGAAAGAGTTTTTACGTTGGTTTAAATTAACATCAGAAATTAACCCCTTATTGCGTTTTTTTAGAGCTAAAGAAATTAAAATTCCTACACTTTACGTAATGGGTTCTGAAGATCATTTGTTTTTACCTTCCATAAAAAACATTGTTGCTAAACATGTAAGTTCTTCACTTTATGTGATAGAAAACTGCGGGCATGTAGTAAATGTTGATCAACCAGAAACCTTTAATTCTAAAACTATTAGTTTTATTACATCTTTATAAAAATTAGATAAATTTTAAAGATAAAACACAATTGTAGTTGTTTTTTATAAAGTATATTTGCTTTGTAAAAGAATTTATTATGAATAAGATAATTACATTTGGTGAGGTTTTAATGCGAATTTCTCCTTTAGGAAATAAAAAATTTATTCAGGCTAATAATGTAGAATTTTATTTTGGCGGTACAGAAGTAAATGTTGGTATTTCTATTGCAAATTTTGGTGGAGATGTAAAACACATAAGTTGTATTTCTAATGATTTTATTGGCGATACAGCGATTTCTTATTTAAATAAATTCGATTTAGATACTTCTGCAATTGTTAGATCTGGCAGACCTTTAGGTGTTTATTTTTTGGAAGTTGGTGCTGTTATGAGGCCAAGTAAAATCTCTTACAATAGATCGCATTCTTCTTTTTCTGAAATTGTACCAGAAATGGTTAATTGGGAAAAATCTTTAGCACATGGCAAATGGTTTCATTGGACTGGTATTACACCAGCTTTGTGCAAAGGAGCAAAAGAAACTTTAAAAGAAGGATTAATTTTAGCCAAAGAAAAAGGAATGATTATTTCTGCTGACCCAACTTATAGAAGTGCTTTGTGGAAATACGGAGAAGAGGCTAAAGATGTCTTAACAGATTTATTACAATATTCTACCATATTTATTGGTGGTGTAAACGAAATAAATGAAGTTTTAGGCACTAATTTTGGGTATTCTAATGAAGAGTTTATAAAAGCTAGTAAGTTGTTAATTGAGAAGTTTCCGAATATAGAAAAGGTGTTTGATAAAATTAGAACCTCTATAAATTCTTCTTGGCACAAAATTAGAGCAAGAATGTGGAACGGTGTTGAGTTTAAAGAAACACAAGATTTAGACATTACACACGTTGTAGATAGAATAGG
>JAHDHO010000048.1 GCA_020631275.1 Polaribacter sp.
TGGTTGGGCTTTTTAGTATTGTATAGTTTAGATTTTGTTATTTTTGTAGTATGAAAATAAATCAATTTTTAGATGCTACCTATTTAAAGACTGCAGAACAAGCTGGTATAACCGAAGAAGAAAACCTTCAAAATGTTATTAGTTTGGTAGAAGAAGCAATCTTATATGAGTATAAATTGATTATGATTCGTGCCAATTACATTAAAGTGGTAAAAAGGCTTTTAAATGATGCAAAGTCTAATGTTTTAGTAGGAACGGTTATAGATTTTCCTGCTGGAAACTCATCCGTAGAAAACAAAATTTTAGAGGCAAAAGAAGCTATCAATTTAAATGTTGATGAATTAGATTTTGTTGTAAATTATAATGCGTTTAAAAACGATGAATTTTCGTTAATTGAAAATGAAATAGAAGAATGCACATCACTTTGCCTAAAACATAATAAAAAAGCAAAATTTATTATAGAAGTTGCCGCATTATCTAGTGAAGAAATAATTGTAATTTCACAACTTATTAAAAAGGTTGTAATTAAAAATTTTGGATTAGAAAATGCAAAAAATGTATATGTAAAATCATCTACAGGTTTTTTTAAGACCGATGATAATTCTGCTAACGGTGCAACTTTAGAAACTATAAAGTTAATTTCTGATAATGCAAAACCATTAAAAGTTAAAGCCGCTGGAGGTGTTAGAAATTACGAAATGGCAATAAAAATGATAGACTTAGGTGTTGATAGAATAGGAACATCTTCTTCTAAACAAATTTTAAATAAAGAACAAAACTCAAACCAAGGATATTAATTTTGAAAGATTTTTTTGCACACGAAACAGCTGTTATAGATGCAGATTGCACAATAGGTAAAGATACCAAGATTTGGCATTTTAGCCACATAATGTCTAATTGTACTATCGGCAAAGGTTGTAATATTGGTCAGAATGTTGTGGTTTCTCCAAAAGTTATTTTGGGTAGTAATGTTAAAGTACAAAATAACGTTTCTATTTATACAGGTGTTATTTGCGAAGATGATGTTTTTTTGGGGCCTTCTATGGTTTTTACAAATGTAATAAACCCAAGAAGCGCAATAAAAAGAAAAGATGAATATAAAAATACAATTGTAAAAAAAGGTGCTAGCATAGGTGCTAACGCAACAATTGTGTGTGGTAATAATATTGGTGAATATGCTTTTGTTGGTGCCGGTGCAGTGGTTACTAAAGAGGTTTTACCATATGCATTGGTTGTTGGTAATCCTTCTAAACAAATAGGTTGGGTAAGCGAATATGGCCATAGATTAGTTTTCGATGATTACGGTTTTGCAGTTTGTAAAGAGAGTCATCAGAAATATCAATTAAAAAATAATATAGTTATACAGTTAAAAAATGATTAAAAAATTTTTCCTATTAGTTTTAATACTCCCTACATTATTTTATGCTCAATCAGAGAGATACCCTGTATTTAATGATTGTAAAGGGTCAGAAATAACATCCATAGAAAATTGTTTTTATGAAACCACAAAAAAACAGTTTTTCGCAGAATTTAAAACGCCTGCAATTGTAGAAAATGAGCAATATAAAGGTACAGCAAATGTTTTATTTATTGTAACAAAAGAAGGTGATTTTGATGTTATCTACGTAAACACTCCGTACCAAGAAATAAAGAAAGAAGTTTTAAGAGTTTTTAAGGTTTTTACAAGAATTTCTCCAGCAAAATACAATAATAGAGATGTAGAAATGCAATTTGAGTTGCCAATTAAATTTCCGGTTGTTAAAAATAACCAAGAAGCTAAAGCACCAATAAAAAAGAGTTTTTTAAGTTCTAAAGAAGATTTATCGATTACGGTAGAGAAAAGTAGGTTGGCAGATTCTGTATTTCTAGAACATAATAGTTTGCTAAATATTCCTTTTACACATCAAAATTATGTTGATTATGAATTTGCTTTGCATAAAGCAAGTGGTACACATACAGCTTCTAAACCTTATGTTTACAACGAAATAAATAAATACTTAGATTTAAGTAAACAGAAAACAAAGTTTTTAAAACCAAATAAAGAGTCTTGGTTAGGTAGAAAATTGTGGAATGAGCATTTGCTGCAAGTAAAAAAGAAAGATTTTTGGTTAACATTAGATTTTTTAGTTGATGTGCAAATGGGTAAAGATAATTCTGATGTTTCTTACACATACAACAACTCTAGAATATTAACTGTAAATGGAGGTTTAGGAGATAAGTTTTCTTACTCTGCAACGGTTTATGAAAGTCAGGCAAGGTTTGCAGACTATATAAATAGTTTTATTAGTAGTAGGTCTTTACTAACAAGACCAAAAAACTCTGATGGTTTAGTACCTGGTAGAGGAAAAGCAAAAGCATTTAAAGAAGATGCTTTCGATTATCCTGTTGCAGAAGGTTATTTAGCTTTTCAGCCAAATAAATTTATGCAATTTCAATTTGGTAATGGTAGAAATTTTATTGGAGATGGTTATAGATCTTTTATATTATCTGATGTTTCTGCGCCAACAACCTACTTAAAAATGAAAGTAGATTTTTGGAAATTGCAATATACAAATGTTTGGATGTGGAATACAGAGCCTTCAATTTCATCAGTTTCTAATCCTAACGAGCATGCAAGAAAATACATTGCAGCACATTATTTAAGTTTAAATTTAACAGAGAAATTAAATATCGGATTCTTTGAAACAGCAATTTCTACAGGAGAAAATGGTTTTGATGCCGCATTTTTTAATCCGGTAATATTTTATAGATCTGTAGAATTTAATAGAGGAGAAGATTCTGGAAATGCTATTATAGGTTTAACAGGTAAATACAAGTTAAACAACAATGTTTCTTTATATTCTCAATTAATTGTTGATGAATTTTCTGTTGGAAATTTAAATGATTTAGGGAAATGGCAAAACAAATTTGCGTATCAATTAGGTGCAAAATACTTTGATGCATTTAATGTAGATGATTTATTTCTTCAGTTGGAATACAATTATGCAAGACCTTATACTTTTGCGCATAAAACACCTATTTTAAATTATGGTAACTATAGCCAACCAATGGGACATTTATGGGGAGCAAATTTTTATGAAGCAATTGCAATAGCTAGATATAAAAAAGACAGATGGTCTTTTAGTGGTAAATTAACACTTGGTAAAAAAGGATTTGATTTTGTAGATGAAGCAATTAGTTACGGTGGTAACATTTATCAATCTTACGAAGATAGATTTAGTGATGTTGGTAATGAATTGGCTCAAGGTAATACTGCAAACATTTTTATTGCAGATCTACAAGGAAATTATTTAATTAACCCGTCTAATAGATTAAGCTTATTCGCTGGTTTTACTTACAGAAAATTTTCACCAAAAGTTGCTACGCAGACATATCCAGAAGGAAATACTGTATGGTTTTCTGCCGGAATACGAGCAGATTTATTTAATTGGTATTTAGATTTTTAATTTTATATAATTTTTTGGTTTTTATAATCGAATAATGATTATATTTGCAGTGTGATTCTTCTATAGAATCACACTTTTTCTTTTTCATAGCAATTTTCCCACTCAATTCATTGAGTGGGTTTTTTATTTGGTATCAAAACTCCTAAAAGCTATGGTAGATTCATTTTTATCAAATATCTTTGCAAAATAATGGTAGTAATATGAATTCAACAGTTATTTCCGATAAGAAAACATCTATGCAAAGTATTATTTCAGACTTCAAACAACTAGCAAAAGTTGGTTTGTCTTTAAGCGTAGTGTTTTCATCTATTGCAGGATATTTGTTAGCAGTAGAAACTGTAAACTATTTTACACTTTTTCTTTTAGCATTAGGAGGCTTTTTTATGGTTGCTGCGTCAAACGCGTTTAACCAGATAATAGAAAAAGATACAGATGCTATAATGAAACGTACACAAAATAGACCTTTACCAACTGGTAGAATGTCTGTAAACGTTGCGTTAACAATTGCAATTCTATTTACAATTCTTGGTTTGGCAATTTTGTATAGTATAAACCCTAAATCTGCGTTATTTGGCGCAATTTCGATTTTCTTATATACGTGTGTTTATACGCCCTTAAAATCGGTAACACCGTTAACTGTTTTTGTAGGTGCAATTCCTGGCGCAATACCATTTATGTTAGGTTGGGTTGCTGCTACAAACAATTTTGGTATCGAAGCAGGGTTTTTATTTATGATTCAGTTTTTTTGGCAATTCCCGCACTTTTGGGCAATTGGATGGCTGCAGTTTGAAGAATATAAAAAAGCAGGATTTAACATGTTGCCAATGGGTTCTAAAGACAAAGGGGCAATCAAACAAATTATTTTCTATACTGTAATAATGATTTTGGTATCAATAGCACCGGTGCTAAAAGTCTCAGGATCATTTTACATTCACCCAATTACAGCAATAATTGTTGCTTTATTGGGAGTGATGATGCTTTTTTACGGAGTAAAATTATACAAAAGTGAAGATAATATTGACGCAAGAAAATTAATGTTATCTAGTGTATTGTACATAACAGTTGTACAAATTATATATGTGGTAGATAAATTTTTACATTAAAAGAAGAGAGATGGAAGAACAAACATTACAACAAGAACTAACCGTTGCAAGAAAAAAATCTGCAAAACCAATGTTGTGGGTTTCTATGATTAGTATGGTTATGTTTTTTGCTGGTTTAACGAGTGCTTATGTAATAAGTATGAAAAGAGATGATTGGGTAACTTTTGATTTACCTATAGCATTCTATACGAGTACAGCTTTAATTATAACAAGCAGTATTACATTATTTTTATCACAGAGATTTTTAAAACAAAATAAGAGGCAATTATCACTTATTTTTGTAGTAATAACATTAATTTTAGGAATTGCTTTTATATGGCAACAATATGAAGGTTTTAATGATTTAAAAAGTCTTGGGTTATATTTTACTGGTCCGGGAAGTACAGTTTCTACGTCATTTATAATAGGTATCACATTAATGCACGTTTTACACCTATTGGCAGGAGTTATTGTTCTTTTTGTTGTTATTTATAATCATTTTAAATATAAGTATAAACCAAATGATTTGCTGGGGTTTGAACTTGGCGCAATCTTTTGGCATTTTGTAGATATACTCTGGATTTATCTATTTTTCTTTTTCTATTTTATTAGGTGATGAAAAATGATTAATTTTGCGAAACTATTTTTAACATTCAATTAATAGATTACATTTATGGAAGCAAATATTGCTGTACCAACTGACAAAAAAGAAACCTGGAGCGGTGGTGGTGTAAAACCATTTGGCGCTAGTTATGGTAAAATGATGATGTGGTTTTTCATCTTATCAGATGCATTAACATTTTCAGGGTTTTTAGCTGCTTATGGTTTAACTCGTTTTAAATTTATAGACTCTTGGCCAATAGCAGATGAGGTTTTTACTCACGTACCTTTTGTGCACGGTGAATTCCCAATGATTTACGTTGCAATTATGACGTTTATCTTAATATTTTCATCTGTAACAATGGTATTGGCAGTAGATGCAGGTCATCAAATGAAAAAGAATAAAGTAGCATGGTATATGTTTGCTACAATTATTGGAGGTATAATCTTTGTTGGGTCACAGGCCTGGGAATGGAATACTTTTATCAAAGGTTCTTATGGTGCTGTAAAAACAACAGACGGTAAAGTTTTACAATTTGTAAAAGATGGTAAACAAATTGCTTTAGCAGATTTTGTTACTGGAGAAAGAACAGACGAGAGAGTAGAGCACACTAGAAAAAATGGTTTATGGTTTCAAAGCGAAGAAACAATTGCAACCTATTCTGTTGCACAAGTTTTAGCAGCTTACAATGCTAACCCAGACATTCAAGTTAGAACAGAGTTAATAGACAACAAGAAAAAAACAATATTATCTAGAGAAGAAGGTTCTTTACAACTTGCCAAAACTAAAATGGTAGTTGAAGGTGCAAACTTAAAAGCAAATGAGTATGGTAATACAATTTTTGCAGATTTCTTCTTTTTTATAACAGGTTTTCATGGTTTTCACGTATTATCTGGTATAGTTATTAATATCATTATCTTTTTTAATGTAATCTTAGGAACTTATGAGAAGAGAGGACATTATGAAATGGTAGAAAAAGTTGGTTTATATTGGCACTTTGTAGATTTAGTTTGGGTATTTGTTTTTACCTTTTTCTACTTAGTTTAATAAATAAAATATATACAAATGGCACACGCACACGAATCAAACACAAAAAGAATATGGATCGTTTTTGGTATTCTTTCTGTAATAACATTAGTAGAGGTTTATTTAGGTATTATTAAACCAGACTCTTTACACTTACACGGACCGGGAACTAGTTGGTTAAATTGGATTTTTATTATCTTAACTTTAGCTAAAGCATATGGTATTGCATGGGTTTTTATGCATTTAGAAGGCGAAAAGAAATGGTTTAGAAGATCAATTGTTTGGTCGGCAGTTTTTTTAATATGCTATTTAGTTACCTTACTCTTAATAGAAGGAGGTTATTTATTCGATACATTATCACCACTTGTAAAATGGTAATATAAATAAGGTGGTTTTATAACCACCTTTTTTTATACCCAAAACTTAAGAGATAACATTTTTTAAAAGGATTAATTATGAAGTTATTTACAAAAAAAAGAGTAGTACTATTTTTATTATTTATATTTCCTTTAATCTGTTTTTTATTGCTGTCTACTGGGCAAAATAACTTCACAAAACTACCAATTGTTACTCAGAATGTTATAGACATTTCTACGATTGATGAAACGAATACTGTAAAATTATACGATAAAGTTTCTATAATTTGCTTTTTGGGTAACGATATCGATAAAAATAAATCGCGTCTTTTTAATTTGAATCAAAAAATTTATAAAGAATTTATAGATAACAAAAAATTTCAAATAATAGCATTATATCCTTCAGGTAAAGAATTGCAAGCAAATAATTTAAAAAAGCAACTAGGAGCCTTTACAGATATGAAAAAATGGAATTTTATTGCTGCATCCGAAGAAAATATTTTGAAGTTTTATAAGAGCTTCGATACTGATGAAGAATTAATAAACTTAGGAAGTGCAAAAGCTTATCTGGTAGATAAAGGTGTAAACCTTAGAGGTAGATTAGATGAAAAGGAAGTTTTATTTGGATATAACATGAATTCTGTTGCAGAGTTAAAAGATAAATTAAAAGATGATGTAAATGTATTGTATTATGAATACTACGCAGCTTTTAAAGAAAGAAACGAAAATAAGGCAGAAAGAAAAATTTAAGTAATATGAACAAAAAATATTCTTTTATTGGTATTGCGTTTATTATTTTATTATTTGGTATTTATACCGTTCCCAAAGTTGTAGACAGGTTTAAAAACACTGATTTGGTTAAGTTTAATAAAGTACCAAATTTTGAGTTTACAAATCAAGAAGGCAAAACAATTACCAATAAAAACTTTAAAGGAAAAGTACATGTAGTAGAGTTTTTCTTTTCCACTTGTCCTACTATTTGTCCAATAATGAACCAGAAAATGTTAACGATTCAAGACGAATTTTTTGGAAATCCTAACTTCGGAATAGCTTCAATATCAATTACACCTGATATTGATACACCAGAAGTTCTAAAAGAATATGCAAAATCAAACGGAATAACACATAAAAATTGGCATCTATTAACAGGTAAAAATGACGATGTAGTTTATGCTCTTTCTAACAAAGGATTTAAATTATATGCAGGAAAAGGAGATGAAGAGCATGGTGGTTTTGAGCATTCTGGTTTATTTGCTTTAGTAGATAAAGATGGATACATTCGATCTAGAAAAGATGAATACGGTAATCCTATTATGTATTACAGAGCTATAGAAGAGCAAACTTTTCCAGATCAGATTAAAGAACTGAAAGAAGACATTAAAATTTTATTAAATGAATAATTTAGCACAAGAAAAAAAATATAAAAAAATTATTACGGCTTTATCTATAGTAATACCTATTGCTGTAGCTGCATTATTTGGTATCAACTTAAGAGAATTAGGTTTTGATGTAGAGCCTTTAAAGTTTTTACCTCCTATTTATGCAACCATAAATGGTATTACGGCAGTTCTTCTAATTGCAGCAGTAGTTGCAATTAAAAAAGGAAATAAAAGGTTACATGAACAATTAAATAGTTTAGCAATTGCATGCTCTCTTTTATTTTTACTGATGTACATTGCTTACCACATGACATCTGATTCTACAGCTTTTGGAGGTGAAGGAACGATCAAATATGTGTATTATTTTATTCTGTTTACTCATATTGTGTTATCTATTATCGTAATTCCTTTTGTGTTGATAACATACATGAAAGCAAAATTGGGTAAATTTCCTGAGCATAAAAAAGTTGCAAAAAAAACCTTTCCTATTTGGCTTTATGTTGCGGTTACGGGTGTTATAGTATATCTAATGATTTCTCCTTATTATGTATAAAAACAAAATAGTTTTATTATTAGTAATTATTTTATTTACTACTTTTAATAGTTATTCTCAGTGCGCTATGTGTAAAGCAGTTGTAGAGAACGGAGATATTTCTATAGCAGAAGGTGTAAATAACGGAATTACATATTTGATGATTTTTCCTTACTTATTAATTGGAGTTTTATTTTACACACTTTACAGATATAAAAAGAAGGCCAAAAATTAACAAATAAATAAGAGAGATTTACTGTAACATATTTTAATTTTAGTCGTCTTATTAAAACAAACAAAAAATAAGTTTTATTTATTAGTTAAATTCTAGTCTGTTCACCTTGCTGGTTTTTAGTAGATTAAGTTATTTTTGTTTTAATTATTGAAAACTAAATCAATCAACGCAAAATTAAAATTAGAGATTTTGAAAACCAAACTTATTTTATTTGTAGCATTATGTACTTCTATTGCTACTTTTTCACAGAAAAAATGGACTTTAAAACAAGCTGTAGATCAGGCTTTAGCAAAAAACATTTCTATACAACAGAATAAGTTAAGTGTAGAACTGGCAAAAAAAGATGTAGAAATTGCAAAAGGTAATTTTTTACCAAATTTAAATGGTAGTTCTTCTGGTAGATTTGGTTTCGGTTCTTTCATTGATAATATTAGTAATGCTAGAATTTCTACAGATAACTTTAATGCCTCTTTTGATTTAAGTTCTAATGCAACCTTATTTAATGGTTTTAGAAATACAAATACATATAAACAAGCCCAACTTGGTGTCGAGTCGAGTCTGTTAGACTTAAAACAAATAGAAAATGATATTTCTTTAAGAGTTGTAAATACTTTTTTAAATGTATTATTTGCTAAAGAAAACTTAGAAGTAGCAAAAGTACAAGCAGAAATTAGTAAAAAACAAATTGATGCTGCAAAAGCGAGATTTGACGCAGGTGTAATTGCCAAAGGAGAACTTCTAAACTTCCAGTCTACAGCAGCCAACGATTTGCAAAATGTAATCTTGCAAGAAAATGCATTAGATTTGGCATTATTAAATTTAGCGCAATTATTGCAAGAACCTGTAGATAATTTTGATGTTGCACCAATAGAAGTTGCATCACCATCATCAGAATTATTATATGCAAACTCATCATCAGTATTTCAAAAGTCTTTAAACTATATGCCAGAGATTAAAAGAGCCAAATTGGCAATTGAAAATGCCAATTTTAATATTGAAATAACAAAAGGAGCTTTTTTACCTACAGTTACTGCTTTTGCAGGTATGGGAACAGGTTACAGTCATAGGTTTAATGAAATTTTTACGAATGATTATTTTTTCAAACAATTAAATGATAATTTAGGTTATAATGTTGGTGTATCTTTAAACATCCCTATTTTTAATAGATTTCAAACTAAAAATAGATTAGCACAATCTAAAATTAATAAAGAAATCTCAGAAACAAGATTAGAGAGTCAAAAGTTGGCTTTAAAACAGACAATAGAACAAGCTTTTTTAGATGTAAAATCTAGTTTAAAAGCATTTGAAGCTGCAAAAATTTCTTTAGAAGCACAAAAAGAAGCTTTTAAAAATGCACAAGAAAGATACAATTATGGTGCTATGACTTTATTTGATTTTGATTTGGTAAGAACAAGATTGGTAAATGCTGAAGGTGCTATGATTCGTTCTAAATACGATTATGTATTTAAAACAAAAGTATTACAATTCTATTCAGGTGAATTAGTTTTCTAAGGTCCCCCATAATTATATTTTAAACCTCACTAGTTTTATAACTTGTGAGGTTTTCTTTTTTTGAAATACTATCTTTGTAAAAAAATAGACATTGGCAATTATATTAAACATAGAAACATCAACTAAAAACTGCTCTGTAAACGTAGCAGAAAACGGAGTTGTATTGGCTATTAAAGAACTTAATAACGGCAATTATTCACATGCCGAAGTGTTGCATCCATTTATAGAAGAAGTATTAGAACAAGCAGCTATTTCCAAACCTCAAATCAACGCAATCGCGGTTAGTAAAGGTCCTGGTTCTTATACAGGATTAAGAATTGGCGTTTCTGCGGCTAAAGGGCTTTGTTTTGCTTTAAATTGCCCTTTAATATCTATTGACACCTTAACAGCATTAACTTACGCGATATCTATAGAAGAAGGCTTTATAGTACCAATGTTAGACGCTAGAAGAATGGAAGTATATGCAGCTATTTTTAATTCAGATAATATAAAAATAAGAGATACAAAGGCAGAAATTATAGAGGATAGTTCTTTTCTAGAAGAATTAGAAAAGTCTAAAGTTTATTTTTTAGGTGATGGATCTAAGAAGTGCAAACAAACTATTACTCATAAAAATGCTGTTTTCGTTGATGATAAGTTTCCTTCTTCTAAAGAAATGGCTCTATTGTCTTATTTAAAGTATAAAAAAAACGACATCGAAGATGTCGCTTATTTTGAACCTTTTTACTTAAAAGATTTTATTGTTATTCCAGAAAAAAAGAAAAAACCTACTTTTTGATTTCCACTTGATGTGGATATGGTATCTCAATTCCGGCGTTGTCTAATGCTATTTTTGTGTTTTCAGTAACATCAAAATATACAGTCCAGTAATCTTCAGTATTACACCATGGTCTTACAGCAAAATTAACTGAACTATCTGCTAATTCTAACACTGTAACACTTGGTTTAGGCTCTTTTAATACTTTTGGATGAGAAGTTAAAACATTCATTAAAACATCTTTTGTTTGCTTTATATCTGCATCATAAGAAACTCCAAACACTAAATCAACCCTTCTTGTACCTTCTGTAGTAAAATTTATTATGTTTCCATTAGAAAGTGCACCATTAGGTATGATTATTTCTCTATTGGAAAGTCCAGTTAACTTAGTTGTAAAAATTTCAATTTCTTTAACTACACCAGTTTCTCCTTGAGCTTGTATCAAATCTCCAACTTTCATTGGTTTGAAAATCATTATTAGCACACCTCCAGCAAAATTAGCCAAAGATCCTTGTAACGCTAGACCTACAGCTAAACCTGCAGCAGCTATAATTGCAGCAAAAGAAGCAGTTTCTACACCTAGTTTTGCAATTACAGTAATAAATAATAATATTTTTAAAACCCAATTAAGTAGGTTCCCTAAAAATTTTTGAAGCGTAATATCTACATTTCTTTTTTTTAAGATTTTTGTAGTTGTTTTAATAATTATTTTAATAAAAAGTAACCCAATAATTAACATGGCTAATGCCATTAATATTTTTGGTGTATACTCTACCAATACTTCCTTTAAGTTATCAATATATTCTTCCATTAAATCTAATTAAATTGAATTATAGTAGTTAAAGACTTTTGTAACGTCAGCAATTTTTTTTCTATTAAGTTTTTCCTGTTTCATAAAGGTTTTAATGTTTGAAGACTTATCTCCAAATAAATTATAAAAATCTTTTTTACTTCTAGGAAGTTTAATTAATTCGCTGTTTAAAATCACAAAGTAATCATCTTTTTTTTCTATAAATTTAGCCTTTTTTGATGATTCAAATTGAGTTTTAGCTACTTTTCCTTCAATAAATCCGACGTTCTTTTTGGTGTAAAGGGAAGCATTTCCAACAGAATTAATTTCAAAATATTTTAATTCTCCGTTTAAGTTAAGTACAGTGAACTTTCTTCCTAAGTTAACAAAATTTATTATTTGATTTTCAGTTTTAGATAAAAAATATACAGTTCCATCTTTTATAAACTCCATCTCATCTGCAAAAATATTGTAACGAAAATAAAACTTATCTGTTAAGGCATCTACTTTTGCTTCTTGGTATTCTTCAGTTAAGAATCTTAAATGTTGGGTTTGTGCAGATGCATCTTTAGCAGTAACGCCATCAATTTTTGTATTTGGTCCTTTAATTGTTATAGAAAGTCCGTTTTGTCTTTCTAACTGTCCAAAAACTACCACAGATTGTGCTAGAAACAGTGCTGTTGCTAAAATTTTAATTTTCTTCATGATTTTTTAATTAAACAAAGTTAGTAATAATGTTAGTAATGCGGGTATAGTTTGAATATAAAAGATACTGATTTTTTTAGTTGAATAACTCCCATATATTCCAGCTACAGTTACACAAGTTAAGAAAAATAGAACAGAATCTTCTTTATTATATGTTAAAGACCACAATAACCCTGCCGCAATAAATAAATTATATAATCCTTGGTTAGCTGCTAAAATCTTTGTTTCATCTGCAAACTTTTTACTTTTTAAATTAAAAGCCTTAATTCCTTTTTTCTTGGTCCATAAGAACATTTCTAAATACCATATATATGTATGTATTAAAGCTACAATAATTGTAAAAATTATTTTAAGATTCATGATTCGTTATATTAAAAGAGGCGATTTTTTAGAATCGCCTCTTTATATTAATTTACTTCGAATGTAATTTTTAAATTGACTCTAAATTCAGTCACTTCATCATCCTTAACAACTGCACTTTGCGATTGAACAAAAACTGATTTAATGTTTTTTACAGATTTAGAAGCTTGTTTTACTGCTTTTTTTGTTGCTTCTTCCCAACTTTTGTCTGAATTAGCTAAAACTTCTATTACTTTCATTACTGCCATGTTATGTAATTATTTAAGGTTAATATTACGTAAATATAAGTAAATCAATAGATTATTGTATCAAAAACTTCTAATGTTAATTTAATGTTATGTAAATGTTTGTAAATTGTTATAAATGCATTATATTTGTAAAGCAAGTGTTAACCCTCAAAATATAAAACCATGAAAAAAATTTTAACAATAGCATTTTTATGCATCGCAGCAATAGGATACTCACAAGATATTAAACCTACTTATGAGGCTGAAGGTGACTTAGTTAAAGCAACTTATTATCATGAGGATGGTTCTATTAGCACAGAAGGTTACTTTAAAGATAAAAAATTAACAGGAATTTGGACACGTTTTGATAAAGAAGGAAATAAAGTTCAAATGGCTTTTTATAAAGATGGTAAAAAAACTGGAAAATGGTTTTTCTGGAATAATGCAGGTTCTTTACAAGAAGTAACTTACAATAATAATACTATAGAAAGTGTTAATTTATGGAAAGCTGAATCTAAAGTAGCAACCAATAAATAAAGTATACATTTAAAATTTATACAAGCCTAAAGTTTTACTTTAGGTTTTTTTTGTGCTTAATTATACATAAATCTAAGTTTTGACTGCCCATAGATTAATTTATTATTACTTAGTTATTTTCAACAACAATAGGATAGGGGTTAGTATTTAAAAAAGCTAAACTTATTTGAGCAACGATAAATTTATGTAATACTAGTTTAAATTTATACACCGATTTCTTTTTGATAATTTTTTTTTACGTTAGTCATTTATGAATTATTGTCAGTGTTATTTTAACGATAATAGACGTGTTAATTACTAAATGTTATTTAATTTTAAGTATATATGTTTAAACCAAAAAAAACGCTTAGAACTTAGTTCTAAGCGTTTTTTTTGATATTTTATATCTTATATTATTCCACTAATAAAGAGAAAGGAATGTTATAACTAACACCTACTGGCTTACCTCTTTGTTTACCAGGCTTCATTTTAGGTAATAACTTCATTACCTTAATAACCTCAGCTTTAATTTTTGGGTGTGGTGCTCTTGCTTGTACATTAACAATGTTACCTTGTCTATCAATTTTAAAGCCAATAAATACTCTTTTCTTACCAGGAGAAAGACCTAACTCGTTAGGTAAATCTGCATCAAATTTTCTAGAAAAGTGCTTTTGAACCATTTTACTGAAACAATCTTTTAACTCTTTCTTACTTCCTTTACATCCAGGAAAAACTGGTGCATCTTCAATAATCATAAAGTTTACATCTTCTACAACTTCTTCTGCTTCTTCAATTTCTACAATTTCTTCAACTTCTACCGCTTCAGTTTCATCTGTTTCTGTAGATTCTATAACAGTTTCTTCAACTTCCTTTTCATCTTCTACAACTTCAATTTTTTCTGGAGTTGGTGGTGGTGGAGTTTTAGGTTTTACAGGCTCTACTCTTTCAGTAATTGGAATATCTTCTTCCATGTCTGCATTCATATTAACTACACCTAAAGAACTTGTAGTCTTGTCGTATGTTTTCTTTTCGATTGCAGCATAAGTAACAAATAAGGCTAATACTAAACCAATTTGCATAAATATTTTACTGTAATTTTCTAAGTTCGATTTCGGATTTTTCTTTATTTCCATTGAATAAGAGTTTTATATAGTTCGCTAATTTAACTAAATTATTGTGTTAAATACAAGTCTTTTTATTTTTTAACCTCTTTTTTTTTAAAAAAAATGCTAAATACTAATAAACCTAATAGTACACCTACAGAATTTGCAATAATATCTAAAAAATCGCCTGTTCTATATGAGGTTACAGTTTCTTGTAAAATTTCAATAATTATGCCAAAAGAGATACAACTAATTATAATTAAATAATTTTTATTGAACTTTTGTAATGCTAAAAGCCAAGACAATGATAAAACAGTATAAGCAATACTATGTTGCCATTTGTCTATATTGCTTATAGATACATTATACTTTGGCATTTTCATTAAGCTTAAGTACAAAATTAGCATTGCTGTTGCTATAGCAAAGAGTAATTTTTTATCCCTTAATAAGTTTTTCGTAAGCTTCAGCATCTAATAAATTATCTATTTGCGAGCTGTCTGATATTTCAATTTTTATCATCCAACCTTTATTATATGGGTCTGAGTTTACTAATTCTGGCTCATCTTCTAACTCTTCGTTAAATTCTGTTACTTCTCCTTTTAAAGGCATAAATAAATCGGAAACAGTTTTTACGGCTTCTACAGAACCAAAAACTTCTCCTTCTTCTACAGTATCGTCTAATGTATCTACATCAACATAAACGATATCTCCTAATTCACTTTGTGCGAAATCTGTAATTCCTATAGTAGCTACATTTCCTTCAATTCTAAGCCACTCGTGATCTTTTGTGTATTTTAATTCTGCTGGAATATTCATTTTAATATTATTATTGGTTGTTTATTGTTTTTAATTTCCTCCTAAATTGTAGATAATGTTAAAGCCACCATTTATTGCTTGTCGCGGGAAAGTGGTAGATATAGCATATCTAGATGTTTGATGATTGTAATAAAACGATGCCGTTAAATTTGTACTCAATCTATAATCGGCTGTAAATTTAATAGAAAATAATCTTTGTCCGCCACTTATTTGATTATTATCTTCATCTACAGATCTAATTTGTGTTAAATTATCTCTTAGAGACACATCTGCTCTTAAATTTACGTCCCCTTTAAGGGTTGTTTTTTTACCGGTAAAGCGTGTATTTACCTTTACATCTTTAAAAACATAACCTAAACCAAAGATATATTCTGTACCTTTTATGTCTGTTAAGGTACTGTTGTTAAAATTCATTGTTAATGTTCTGTCTCTTTTTACTTCTCCTCTTAAAGAGAAAGAATTTCTCATTTTCATATCAACTTTAATTAAAGGAGAAAACTCATCAACCAAAGTCGCTGCAGAAATTAACAATTCTGGTTCGTAATTTCCAGAAGAATTTGTTGTACTAAAAGGATTATTAGAATCGTATTGTAGGTTGTTTGTAAAACTAGAAACCGTGTAAGAAGACTTGTAACCATGTGAAACTACAAAATTGCTAAAGTTCTTCTTAAAGAAATCTAATTTCATAAGTCCAGTATATCTCAAAGTCCAATTTGGTATCGGTATATTTCTAAACAAACTAGTATTTACTTTATCTGGGCTAGAACCCGAATATGCAGCCATAAATGCAGGTAATAAAACTTGCTGACTATTGTTACCGTATCCTGTTGCATTACCACCTTTTTCTGTTGCTAATCTTTGTGAAATTGCAGATCTGTATGATCTCATGGTCTCAAAAAGTGCATCACCATCTTTAAAAGCTGTTGCAATCATAGAATGACTTGTACTAAAGTTTCCTGTTTCAAAAGCAGGTGCACTAAAATCTAATGCTCCGTTTGTTGTACCGTTTTCGATGACATCTAATTGCTGAGATAAATCTCTTGTTTTAATTTTATTACCTCTAACATCAATATTTAAATCTTTAAAAGGCTTAACTGTAAAAGTGTAATCTAATTTATTATAATGCGTTCTGCTATAAGTCTTGTTATAATATTCGCTATTATCCGGATCTCTTGGCCCAACTAGCCAACCATTTTGTAATGCTTTATTTCTAATATCTACTTGGCTACCAAAAGCAAAAGAAGTTGGTGCACCACCTAAAAAGCCAATATCTTCTGTATAACCTGGTAAAAACTGTCCGTTATTTTCCGAATAACTTATCTTACCTTGTTTTATAGAGGTTACTACATCATAAACACCTTTTAAAATTTGTTTACCTACAGATAATTTTTTCTTAGTATTTGTTCTTCCTGGTGCAGGAGGTAAACCGTTACCTGGTAGACCTTTAGAATTTTTTCTTTGGTTTTTTGAAAGTAATAATTTTTCGAAACCTAAACTTTTGTAGAACTTATCGAAAGTTAAAGTTGTATTTAAATTGTGTGTGTTTGCATTTTGAACAACATTACCAACTAAATCTACATAGGCAACATCCGTACCATTTACATCTATTGTACTTTGTGCTGCAGCTTGCCAATCAAAATCTGCGGTATATGCATAATCTGCTTTTACCCAACTTAAAAAAGGTAGTTTATCTATTGGTAATTGATAAGTTCCGTTTAATTTTTGATGATAATGATTTGCTCTACCAGTATTAAAGAAATCATCATAAATTTGAATATCTTCATTGGTGTCAAAAGTATCGTAAATGTAACTATTGGTAGCGTTAAAATTAAACTGAAGGGATTTTGTTAAATCAAAACCAACGGTATAATCCCAATCGAATAAAAATCTACGTTGTTTTAATGCAGGTTGATCAGATAATCCAGCTACTAAATTTCTAGATTGTTGTTCTGTAAAATTTCTATTAATTCTAGAATTTACCGCTACGGTAGATGGTATTGGGTTAAAATTAAAATCTTTAATTAGCTTTAAATACTTACTTTGTAAAAAGCTTATGTTTTTAAAAGGTTCTATAGATTTTGATTGAAAATTATAGTTGTAAGTGGCACCTGCAACTACGTTTTCGTTTACATATTTTTGAATATTGTAATCTCTATGAA
>JAHDHO010000229.1 GCA_020631275.1 Polaribacter sp.
TACAGCAGGTTTTCAAGATCACTGTTATGTTTTTATCGATTGGAATAGAGATTTTGTTTTTGATAAAGAAACAGAAAGATACGATTTAGGTACAAAATTAGAAGATATTTCTACAGCAACGTTTACCATAAATGTTCCTTCTGATGCCAAGTTTGGAAAAACAACGATGCGAGTTTTGATAGAGTACGATGATCCTGATGATGGATTTGGAGACGGACCATGTGATGCAGATCAAAAAACAGAATGGGGAGAAGTAGAAGATTATTCTGTAACTGTAACAGAACCAGCAATAGATACAAGTAATATTTCTGTACAAACTACGTCAGAAACTTGTGTAGGTGAAAATGACGGAATTATTAAAGTAGATGTTAAACAACAGTCTTTTAATTACAATGTGGTTGTTACAGGTGGTTCAACAGTTTTAACTTCTCAAATTATTGGTTCATCAACAGTTTTTGAAAACTTAAATCCTGGAACTTATACTGTATGCGTAGAAACAGAAGAGCTAGAATACACACAATGTTTCGAAGTAGAAATTATTGCGGCACAACAAATTTCTTTAAAAGCAACTGCAAAAAACGGATTGAGAAAATATACTTTTAATGTTGCTAAGGGTACGGCACCTTACAATGTGTTTTTAAATGACAAACTTGTTAGGGTTTCTAATGATTCTAATTTTGAAGTTGAATTTAAAGAAGGTGGTAAGCTAGAGATAAAAACGGCTAAAGAATGTGAAGGCGTTTTTAAAACAACTATAGAAGATGTTTTATTGTTAAAAAATCCAGTTATTGATGCTGTAGAGTTATTACTTCCGTTAGGTATTGAAAAAAACGAAATAGAGGTTTTAATTTTTGATGTAAAAGGAAAGATGATTTATAAGAATATAGAAAAAGTGCAAGATAATGCTGTAACGATTCCGTTTAAAAATTATGCTAAAGGAATCTATATTTTAAAGTTATCAATAGATGCGAAACCTATTAAATTATTAAAAGAATGAGAAAAGCGATAATTATTTTTTGTGTATGTACAGTTAGCTTTTTTTTGGTAAGGTGTTCTAAAAAACAACCAGCTAATCAAGCGCCAAGTATTGTGCAGTTAACATTTCCGTCAAAAGATTTGTTATGTATAGATAATACGATTGCATTTAATTGGAGCGCAGCTATAGATCCAGACAATGACGATTTAGAATACAATTTAATAATTGCTAAAGATAGACAACTAGTAGAAGTAATAGAAAATAGAACGCTTTCTAATACCGGGGCAACGATAACTTTAGAAAAGGCAACAGCTTTTTATTGGCAAGTAAATGCTATTGATGTTACCAATAACTTATCTAGTAAATCAGAAGTTTTTGCTTTTTTTACCAAGGGCGATGGCATAACTAATTATGCTCCTTTTATGGCCGATTTAAAAACACCGACAGATAATGCAACTGTAAATGCAGGTAATATAAGTTTAACTTGGGATGCTTCGGATATTAATACAGATGATACTTTAACCTACGAAGTCTTTTTTGGTGAAGATGATGTAATTACTTCTGTTGCTTCATCTCTCTCAGAAAAAATGTATGAAGTTTCTGTAGCTTCTGGTAAAAAATATTCATGGAGAGTGAATGTTACAGATAATTCGGGTGCAACTTCGATTGGTCAAATTGCCACTTTTTCAGTAAATTAATTAAAAAATATAAAAAAAAAGCCTCATCAATTTGATGAGGCTTTTTTTTGTAATTAAAATATATTATCCTAAGAAAGGGTATTTGTAATCTGTAGGTGTAACAAATGTTTCTTTTATCAATCTAACAGAAGTCCAACGTAATAAGTTCTGAGCAGAACCAGCTTTGTCATTTGTTCCAGAAGCTCTTGCTCCTCCAAATGGTTGTTGTCCTACAACAGCACCTGTTGGTTTGTCGTTAATATAGAAGTTACCTGCAGCGTTTTCTAAAGCTTTCGATGCTTTTTCTACAATATATCTATC
>JAHDHO010000049.1 GCA_020631275.1 Polaribacter sp.
TCTACATACTTATCTGTATCATTAGTTTTCTGGTGGACAGGTTTATTACCAGATTTTGCAATGATTAGAGATAGAGCTGTTAAACCTTTCCAAAAAAAGATATATGCTTTATTATCTTTCGGTTGGTCTGGTAGAGCTAAAGATTGGCAACGTTTTGAAGAAGTATCTTTAGTACTTGCAGGTTTAGCCACACCATTAGTATTATCTGTACATACTATTGTATCGATGGATTTTGCTACATCAATCAACCCAGGATGGCACTCAACAATTTTCCCTCCTTATTTCGTAGCAGGAGCAATCTTTTCAGGGTTTGCAATGGTACAAACTCTATTAGGGATTATGAGAAAAGTTACTAATCTAGAAGATTACATTACTCGTATGCATGTTGAGTATATGAATATTGTAATTATCTTAACTGGTGGTATTGTAGCTGTAGCGTATGCAACAGAATTCTTTATCGCTTGGTATACTGGTTCTCCTTATGAAAACTATACATATTTATCTGTAGGAGCTGCAACAGGACCTTACGCATGGGCATTTTATTCTTTATTATTCTTTAACATTTTAACTCCGCAGTTATTATGGTTTAAGAAAATTAGAAGAAGCTTTATATGGACTTTCGTAATTTCAATATTTATTAATATTGGTATGTGGTTCGAGCGTTTTGACATTATTGCAATTGTATTAAGTAAAGGGCATTTACCATCTACATGGTGGCGTTTTGAACCAACTTTTGTAGATGTTGGTATCTTTATCGGAACAATAGGATTTTTCTTTGTATTATTCTTATTATATGCCAGAACTTTCCCTGTAATTGCACAAGCAGAAGTAAAAACGATATTAAAGTCTTCAGGTGAATTTTACAAGAAGAGAAGCGAACAAGGTATTCCTACTAAACCAGCAATTGTAATAAACAATACAGCAGTTAAAAAGGAAAACTTAGATAACAATATAAACGAATAAATATGGAAGCTAATAAAGTTATTCATGCATTTTATACGGATGATGAAGTTTTAGTTGATGCAGTTAAAGCTGTTAAAGCAGAACACCATCACATAGAAGAAGTATTTTGTCCATTTCCTGTTCATGGTTTAGACAAAGCTATGGGATTAGCACCAACTAGATTGGCTATTACAGCTTTCTTTTATGGTATTACTGGTTTAAGTGTTGCAATTTGGTTAACAAATTACATAATGATTCAAGATTGGCCACAAGATATTGGTGGTAAACCAAGTTTTTCTTGGTTTGAAAATATGCCAGCTTTTGTACCAATTATGTTTGAATTAACGGTATTTTTTGCAGCGCATTTAATGGTTATTACTTTTTATATGAGAAGTAGAATTTGGCCATTTAAAGAAGCAGAAAACCCAGATCCTAGAACTACAGACGATCATTTTTTAATGGAAATACCTGTACATAATAATGAAGAGGCTTTGACTTCTTTATTGGCGAAAACAGGAGCTGTAGAAATTAATGTAGTAGATAAGCACTAATAAATAGATAATGAAGAATCTAAAATTAATTATCGGTTTAATGGTTTTTACAAGTATCATTTCTTGTAATGACAAAAAGAATAGACAAGTTCAATATATGCCGGACATGTATGAATCTATACCTTACAATGCTGATGGAGAAGAAAGTGTCAACGGTAAAGTTGTAAATAGTAAACCAGTTGCTGGTACTATTGCCAGAGGAGGAGCGCCAGCTTATGATGTGCCAGATACTATAGAAGGATATGATACAGCTAAGGTAGAAGTTAAATCTCCATTAGAAAAAAATGATAAAAACTTAGATAATGGTAAAGCTATGTATACGATTTACTGTGTTTCTTGTCATGGTAAAAAAGGTGACGGTCAGGGTTACTTAGCAACTTCAGAGAAATTTGCAGGTGTACCAAATTATAAAGATAGAGATATTACAGAAGGAAGTATTTATCATGTACTAATGCATGGTAAAGGTTTAATGGGATCTCACTCTTCTCAATTGACTTATAAAGAACGTTGGCAAATTGTTCAATACGTAGAAGTTTTACGTGCAGATTTGTTAAAATAAAATACAAAAAGAAAGAATACGAAAGATATGTATCAATTCTCAGGTAAATTAAAGACATTCTCATTAGCACTTATTGTTTTAGGTGTTATAGGAATAGCATACAGTTTTTACAGTGGTTCACAAACTACTTTAGAAGATGCTAAACATGCAATTGAAGCAGCTAGTAATGATGGTCATGGAGGTTCACATGGTGAAGCTATTGAAGCCCCTCATACTGTTGATAGTTCAAAAGTTGACAATAATGCTTCTGGTGTACATCACGGTGAAGAAAGTGTAGATGCTACAATGAGTGGTCATGGTGCACATGATGATGATTCTCACGCAGAACATGTTTTACATCAACTTCAAAATAGACCATGGTCTGCATTTTATGTAGCTTTGTTCTTTTCTCTAGGTTTAACATTATTAGTTTTAACTTTTTATGCAATTCAAAGAGTTGCTCAAGTTGGTTGGTCTGTTGTTATTTTAAGAGTGATGGAAGCTATTACAGGAAATTTATTACCTGTTTCTATTTTAATGGCAGTTGTTGTTATTGCTTCTGTAATGCATTTAAATCACTTGTTTCCTTGGATGGAAGAAGGTACTTTTGACCCCTCAAGTGAAAATTATGATCCTATCGTAGACGGTAAATCTTGGTGGATTAATTCTACAGGTTTTGTTGTAAGAAGTATTATTTATTTAATTCTTTGGAATGTTTACAGATTCTTTATTAGAAAAAACTCTATTAAAGAAGATACTGCCAATGATGGTAATAAGACATATAAGAAGAATTACAACGCTTCTGTTATTTTCTTATTTGTATTTATGATTACTGAATCTATGATGTCTTGGGACTGGATTATGGGGCTAGATCCTCACTGGTTTTCTACATTATTTGCATGGTATGTTTTAGCTACATTATTAGTAAGTGCATTAACAGTTATTGCTTTTTTTACGATTTATTTAAGATCTAAAAACGCTTTACCAGGTGTTAATGATAGTCATATTCATGATTTAGCTAAGTTCATGTTTGGTTTTTCAGTATTTTGGACATATTTATGGTTTGCTCAATTTATGTTAATCTGGTATGCAGATATTCCAGAGGAAACTACGTATTACGTAGCAAGATTTACAGAGTATAAACTACCATTCTTAGGTATGGTTGTAATGAACTTTGCTTTTCCTGTTTTATTATTAATAAATAGTGATTTTAAAAGCAAACCTTGGTTTGTCTTTATTGGAGGAGTTGTAATATTAGCAGGTCATTACATCGATGTATTTATTATGGTTATGCCATCAACAGTTGGTGCACAATGGTTCTTTGGTATTCCAGAAATTAGTGCTTTATTATTCTTTATAGGTTTAATAATTTACACAACTTTAAGTTCTTTTGCTAAAGCGAATCCTGTTCCAAAAGGAAATCCGTTCTTAGCTGAAAGTGAACATTTCCATTACTATAATATTGAACATTCTGGAGAAGATTCTGGAGATCATCATTAATAAATAATTTAATTAAAATAAATAAGACAAGATAAATATGCTAGCTCTATTTTATATTTTTATAGGTGTTGCAATTGGTGTAAGCGTTTGGCAAATTACTAGAATCATGGATTTTAGAAGTTCTATTGCCAATGATCAAGATAATGCTGCTCAAGGTAAATTTGCAATTGCTTTCATGGCTTTTCTATATGCTATGATGATTTACTGTTTAATTTTTATGAATGTAATTATGTTGCCAGAATCGGCTTCTTATGAGGGTGAGCATGATGACAACTTATTCGATATTACTTTTTGGTTAATTGGTATCGTACAATTTATAATGCAATTTTTAATTTTTTACTTCACTTTTAAATATAGAGGAAGTAAAGATAGAAAGGCAAAATTTTATGCAGATAGTCATAAGTTAGAATTTATATGGACAGTTACTCCAGCGATTGTTCTAGTTCTATTAATTGGTTACGGTTTATGGCAATGGAATAATGTAATGGATTTATCTGACGCTGAAGATCCAATTGTAATAGAAGTTTATTCTCAACAATTTAGATGGGATGCTCGTTACGCAGGTGCAGATAATACTTTAGGTTTAGGTAATGTAAATTTTATTAAAGGTATCAACACAATGGGTGTAGATATGTCTGATAAAAATTCTGCAGATGATAAACAAGTTACTGAATTGTATTTACCAAAAGGTAGAAAAATACATTTCAAATTCCGTTCTCAAGATGTATTACACTCGGCTTATATGCCTCACTTTAGAGCTCAGATGAACTGTGTTCCTGGTATGGTTACAGAATTTGGATTTACACCTAAGTATACAACTCTAGAAATGAGAGATCAGCCTGAAGTGATTGAAAAGTCTATTGGTATTAATAAAATTAGAAAAGCAAAAGGAGAAGATCCTTATGTATTTGATTATTTATTATTATGTAATAAGATTTGTGGTGCATCTCACTATAACATGCAAATGAAAATTACTGTTGTAGAACAAGAAGAGTATGACAAGTGGTTATCAGAACAACCAACATTAGCTGAAGTTATTAAATAAATTATAATAAAATTACTACAAACAAGTAAGATTATGTCAGAACATCATCATAAAGAAACTTTTGTAACAAAATATATTTTTAGTCAAGATCATAAAATGATCTCTAAACAGTTTTTAGTAACTGGTATGTTTATGGGTATTATAGCCGTTTTAATGTCTATGTTATTCCGTTTACAAATTGCATGGCCAGATACATCATTTTCTATTGTAGAAGCATTTTTAGGTTCTCACCAAACAGATGGTATTATGGATCCTGATATGTATTTAGCATTAGTTACTATACACGGTACCATTATGGTATTCTTTGTATTAACAGCTGGATTGAGTGGTACTTTTTCTAACTTATTAATTCCATTACAAATTGGTGCTAGAGATATGGCCTCAGGATTCCTAAACATGGTTTCTTACTGGTTATTTTTCTTATCTAGTATCATTATGGTTATGTCTTTATTTGTTGAAGCAGGACCAGCGGCAGCAGGTTGGACAATCTATCCACCATTAAGTGCACTACCACAAGCTATTCCAGGTTCTGGAATGGGAATGACTTTATGGTTGGTTTCTATGGCTATATTTATTGCTTCTTCTTTAATAGGATCATTAAACTATATAGTTACAGTACTTAATTTACGTACAAAAGGGATGAAAATGACAAGATTGCCATTAACTATGTGGGCGTTCTTTATCACTGCGATTATTGGTGTAGTTTCTTTCCCTGTATTATTATCAGCAGCTTTATTATTAATTTTTGATAGAAGTTTTGGTACTTCTTTTTATTTGTCGGATATATTTATTTCTGGTGAAGTATTACATTATCAAGGTGGATCGCCAGTATTATTTGAACATTTATTTTGGTTCCTAGGTCACCCGGAAGTATATATTGTTTTATTACCGGCACTTGGTATTACATCAGAAATTATTTCTACAAATGCTAGAAAACCGATTTTTGGATATAGAGCAATGATTGGTTCTATTATGGCAATTGCTTTTTTATCAACAATTGTTTGGGGTCACCATATGTTTATTTCAGGAATGAATCCTTTCTTAGGGTCTGTGTTTACATTTACAACATTATTAATTGCAATTCCTTCTGCTGTTAAAGCGTTTAATTACATTACAACGTTATGGAAAGGTAATTTGCAGTTAAATCCAGCGATGTTATTCTCTATTGGTTTAGTTTCTACTTTCGTTACAGGAGGTTTAACAGGATTAGTTTTAGGTGATTCTGCATTAGATATTAATATTCACGATACTTACTTTGTTGTTGCTCACTTTCACTTAGTGATGGGGGTTTCTGCAATCTTTGGAATGTTTGCTGGTGTGTATCACTGGTTCCCAAAAATGTATGGTAGAATGATGAATAAGACTTTAGGTTATTGGCATTTCTGGTTAAGTATTATATGTGCTTACGGAGTATTCTGGCCAATGCACTTTATAGGTTTAGCTGGTTTACCACGTAGGTATTATACAAATACTAACTTCCCAATGTTTGATGATTTAGCAGATATTAATGTTGTTATTACAATTTTTGCATTAGTTGGTGGTATTGCTCAGATTTTCTTTATTGCTAATTTCTTTATCTCTATGTATCGAGGTGAAAAAGCTACACAAAACCCATGGAGATCTAATACATTAGAATGGACAACACCAGTAGAACATGTTCACGGTAATTGGCCAGGTAAAATACCAGAAGTTCATAGATGGGCTTACGATTATAGTAAACGTGTAGACCCTAATGATGACGATAGCGATTATTTACATGGTGAAGATTTTGTTTTACAAACAACACCATTGTTAGACGGTGAAGAACCATCTTAGTAATCATAAATTATAAATTAAAAACCTTTCCAATTTCGGAAAGGTTTTTTTGTGTAACAAAACTTACATTTTAGTATTTTAAATAATATTATCTTTGTTTTATGAATGAAAATTTAAATCCTGATAATAGTAATTTTTCTAATGAAGACTTAGATGTAGAAAAAAAGTTAAGACCTTTATCTTTTGATGATTTTACGGGGCAAGACCAAGCTATTGATAATTTAAAAGTCTTTGTTCAAGCCGCAAATAAAAGAAATGAAGCTTTAGATCATACTTTATTTCATGGTCCACCAGGTTTAGGAAAAACAACCCTTGCACATATTCTAGCTAATGAATTAGAGGTGGGTATTAAAGTAACATCTGGGCCAGTATTAGATAAACCAGGTGATTTAGCAGGGTTACTTACAAATTTAGATGAAAGAGATGTTTTATTTATCGACGAAATTCATCGTTTAAGTCCAATTGTAGAAGAGTATTTATATTCTGCAATGGAGGATTATAAAATCGATATAATGATTGAATCTGGGCCGAATGCGCGTACAGTTCAAATACATTTAGAACCATTTACTTTAATAGGTGCTACAACTAGATCTGGATTGTTAACTGCACCAATGCGAGCAAGATTTGGAATTAGCAGTAGGTTACATTATTATAAAACAGATTTACTAACAACCATTATTCAAAGAAGTGCTCATATTTTGGGAGTTCCTATTTCTATGGAAGCAGCTATAGAGATTGCAGGTAGAAGTAGAGGAACACCTAGAATTGCAAATGCTTTATTACGAAGAGTTAGAGATTTTGCAGAGATTAAAGGAGAAGGTAATATTACTATTGAAATTGCTAAATATTCTTTAAAAGCATTAAATGTAGATGCTCATGGTTTAGACGAAATGGATAATAAAATTTTGGCTACTATAATTGATAAGTTTAAAGGAGGTCCTGTGGGTATAAGTACAATTGCAACCGCTGTTTCCGAAAATACAGAAACAATTGAAGAAGTATATGAGCCTTTTCTTATTCAACAAGGATTTATAATGAGAACTCCAAGAGGTAGAGAAGTGACGGAGTTAGCGTATAAACATTTAGGAAGAACAAAAGGAGCAAATCAAGGAGAATTGTTTTAATGGATTTAAAAAAGATTATACCTATTTTAGAGTGGTTGCCAAACTATAATATTTCTTTCTTTAAAGGAGATTTGATAGCTGGTATAACTGTAGGTATTATCTTAATTCCGCAAGGAATTGCATATGCTTTAATTGCTGGTTTACCCCCAATTTACGGTTTATATTGCGCATTAGTACCACAAATAATGTACGCTATTTTTGGTTCATCTAGGCAAGTAGCAATTGGTCCTGTTGCTATGGATTCTTTAATTGTTGCTACAGGTGTCTCTACTTTAGCATTAGCTGGTTCAGAGAGTTATATTTCTATTGCAATATTATTAGCTTTAATGGTTGGTGCTATTCAGTTTATAATGGGAATCTTTAGTTTAGGTTTCATAGTGAATTTTTTATCTAAGCCTGTTATTACTGGTTTTACATCTGCTGTTGCCTTGATAATAGGTTTTAACCAATTTAGAAATTTGTTTGGCGTAGATTTTGTACAAAGTGATCAAATTCAGATTATATTAGAAGATATTTTTTATAATATTAGTAATTACAATTATCATACAACTGCAATTGGTTTATTTTCCGTAATTGTTATTATTTTTTTTAGAAGAATAAATAAGAAAATTCCCAATGCATTAATCGTTGTTATTCTTGGTATAATTACAATGAAATTTTTTGGTACAAGTTTTCATGATGTTTCTATTGTAAAAGATATTCCATCAGGCTTACCAAAGTTTCAGATTCCAACTTTTGATTTTGATCAAATTAAAGAGTTAATGCCAATTGCTTTAACGCTAGTAATGGTCGGGTATTTAGAAACAATTTCTATTGGCAAATCATTAGAAGCTAAACAAGACGAGTATAGAATTATGCCAAATCAAGAATTAATTGCATTAGGTATTAGTAATATGGTTGGTTCTTTATTTAAAGCGTATCCTAGTACTTCTAGTTTTTCTAGATCAGCTATAAATCAAGAAAGTGGTGCAAAAACAGGAATGGCTGCATTGATATCTGTAATTATGGTGATAATTACATTGCTATTTTTAACACCTTTGTTTTATCATTTACCAAAAACAGTGTTAGCAGCTATAATTATTGTTGCAGTATTTGGTTTGGTTAATTTTAAAGAAGCTGGTTTTCTATGGAGAGCTAATAAACTTGATTTTTGGTTAATGCTAGCAACTTTTTTGGCCACATTATTGCTAGGAATTGAATACGGAATTATTGTTGGAGTGGGGTTGTCTTTAATTATTTTAATTTTTAGAACTTCGAGACCATATGTTGCAGAATTGGGTAAAGTACCTAATTCTAATTTCTATAGAAATAAGAATAGATTTGATGAAGTTGTAATTGATGATGATATACTTGTTTTTAGATTTGATGCGCAATTATTTTACGCCAATTCTAGTTATTTTAGAGATAAACTAGATGAAATGATGTGTAGAAAAGGAGATGCTTTAAAATTGATTGTTTTAGATGCAGAAAGTATTAATAGAGTTGATAGTACAGGAGTAGAAATGTTAAAAGAACGAATAAAGTACTGTCAAAAAAGAAATATTACATTCTATTTTGCAGGTGTTAAAGGACCTGTAAGAGACGATTTATTTAGAAGCGGAATATTAGAAATTATAGATTTAAAACATTTCTTTATGCGGGCAAATCAAGCGGTAAAATACTATAAAACCGGAGATCGATCGCATCAAGAGAAATACGCAAAATATATACATCAAGCTTACGATTAAGCTTTAACTTAAAACTGATAAATATCATTTAATAATTTAGATTATAGATGTTATTTTGATGTGTAATAAATGAAGAACAGATTATGATTATAGAACAAATTTATACAGGTTGTTTAGCACAAGGTGCTTATTATATTGAAAGTAAAGGAGAAGTAGCAATTATAGATCCTTTAAGAGAGGTACAAGATTATATTGATAGAGCTGCTAAAACTAATTCAAAAATTAAGTACATTTTTGAAACACACTTTCATGCAGATTTTGTTAGTGGTCATGTAACTTTAGCAGAAAAAACAGGAGCAGAGATTGTTTATGGCCCAACAGCTAAAACTAATTTCAACGCAATAATAGCAGATGATAATCAAGTTTTTAAAGTAGGAGATATTTCTATAACGGTATTGCATACACCTGGTCATACAATGGAAAGTTCTTGTTATTTATTAAAAGATGAGAATGGTAAAAACCATGCTCTTTTTAGCGGAGATACATTGTTTTTAGGTGATGTTGGTAGACCAGATTTGGCTCAAAAAGGAGATGTTACTGAAAAAGATTTAGCTGGTTTTCTATTTGATAGCTTAAGAACCAAAATTATGCCATTAGCAGATGATGTTATTGTTTATCCGGCACATGGTGCGGGTTCTGCTTGTGGTAAAAATTTAAGCAAGGAAACCGTTGGTACTATTGGTAATCAAAAGGAAACCAATTATGCTTTAAGAGTTAACATGACAAAAGAAGAATTTATAAAAGAAGTTACAGATGGTTTGTTACCACCACCAGCTTACTTTCCTTTAAATGTTAAATTAAATAAAGAAGGTTATAAATCTATAGATGATGTAATAAAAACATCAACAAAACCATTGTCTGTAAAGGATTTTGAATTAGTTGCAAACGAAACTGATGCTATTATTTTAGATGTACGTCATCAAACAGAATTTAAAAAAGGATTTATTCCTCAATCTATTTTTATAGGAATTGATGGAGGATTTGCACCTTGGGTTGGCGCATTAATTAAAGATATTACACAGCCAATATTATTAGTTGCTCCACAAGGAAGAGAAGAAGACACAATTACAAGACTATCTAGAGTTGGTTTTGATAATGTGTTAGGTTATTTAGAAGGTAGTTTTGACGCTTGGAAACAAGCTGGAAAAGAAATGGATACTTTAGAATCTGTTTCTGCATCTGTTTTAGAAGAAAAAATTAGAGAAAATGTGCCTGTTTTCGATGTAAGAAAGCCAGGTGAATTTTCTAGCGAACATATAAATGTTGCGGAAAGCACACCCTTAGATTTTTTAAATGATCATATATCTCAATTTCCAGAAAAAGGTGATTTTTATATACATTGTGCAGGTGGTTATCGTTCTGTAATTGCTGCTTCTATACTTAAAGCAAGAGGTTTTCATAATGTAATTGATGTGGCAGGTGGTTTTGGAGCAATAAGAAAAACTGATATCGAGACAACCGCAGGTGTTTGTCCGTCTACTTTAAAATAGTTTTAATGAAACATTTCATTTGTCTATTAATACTAGGTTTATTACTTGTGAATTGTAAATCTCAAGATGAAACTAATAATATAACTACTTTAGAGTTAAAACGTATTTTAGAAGAAGATAATATACAATTATTAGATGTTAGAACAGCTAAAGAAATTAAACATGGTTTTATAAAAACTGCGATTTATGTAGATTATTTTGATGCAAATTTTTATAATAATGCCTCAAAACAATTAGATAAAAATCGAAAGGTGTTTGTGTATTGTAGAAGCGGAAATAGAAGTGAAAAGGCCATTAAAATATTAAATAAAGCAGGTTTTAATTGCGTTAATGTTTTAGGTGGATATAATCAGTGGAAAAAAGAAAATTAGATATTATGATTTCAGAAATAAAAATAGAAAATTTAAAGTGTGGTGGCTGTGCTGCTACTATAAAAAAAGGTTTATTAAGTTTAAATGAAGTTACAGATGTAGAAGTTGAAGTAGAAAATGCTACAGTAACAATAACATCAGAAAACGAAAATTTAGATTTGATAAAAGAAAAATTATCTAAATTAGGATATCCTGAAGTTGGAGATAAAAATACCATAGCTCACAAAGCAAAATCTTTTGTTAGTTGCGCTATTGGTAGAATAGATTCATAAAATAAAAAATCTCAAAATGTACATTTTGAGATTTTTTATTTTAAAAGTTATTTGTATTTAACCTAAGTATGTTTTTAACATCTGATTTTTAGATTTAGATTGCAATCGTCTTATTGCTCTTTGTTTTACTTGTCTTACTCTTTCTCTAGTTAAATCAAATTTTTCGCCTATTTCGGTTAAACTTGTAGCAACCTCATTACCGATACCATAATACATTTTAAGAACTTTAGCCTCTTTAGATGTTAAAGTGTTTAAAGCTCTATCTATTTCAATTTTTAAAGATTGATTTATTAGGTCTTTATCCGGTTTCGGTGATTCATCAGACTGTAAAACATTGTATAAATTAGAATCTTCTCCGTCTTTAAAAGGTGCATCCATAGACAAAGATTTACCAGAATTTCTAATAGATTGCTCTACTTCTGTCTCGGTCATATCTAAGCTTTGTGCAATTTCTTTATTTGTAGGCATTCGTTGCTCATTTTGCTCTAGTCTAGCGTAAATTTTGTTAATTTTACTAATACTCCCAATTTTATTTAATGGCAATCTTACAATTCTAGATTGTTCTGCTAAAGCTTGCATTATAGATTGACGAATCCACCAAACAGCATAAGAAATAAATTTAAAACCTCTTGTTTCATCAAAACGTTTGGCAGCTTTTACCAAGCCCAAATTACCTTCGTTTATCAAGTCTGATAGTTTTAAACCTTGTCCTTGATATTGCTTTGCTACAGATACTACAAACCTTAAATTTGCTTTTACTAATTTATCTAATGCAATTGAATCTCCTGTTTTAATTTTTAGAGCCAATTCTACTTCTTCATCTGCAGTTATTAAACCTATCTTACTTATTTCTTGAAAATATTTTTCTAGAGATTTTGCGTCTCTGTTGGTTACTTGCTTTACAATTTTAAGTTGTCTCATAAATTTTTAATTTATTTTTTTTGAATGAAGTGAGTTACTCTTTTAGTTAGATTTGATCTTTAAAAGAGAAAAAAAGATAAGTGATAATATGTTTAGAAAACTTGTAGGTAAAACTTCTTGATAAAAATACTGTAGAAAAGTGTAGTTTTTATACTAACAGAATTGAAGTTTAAAAGTTTTTTCATAGATTTTCAATATACAGAAAAACGAGCGATTTTCAAAGAAAAAGGCTCGTTTTGTGATTTTATTAACCAAAATTGATTAAAAAGTATGTCTTTTTTAGAATTTTAGTGTAACGCCAACTAAGAAGTTTCTTGTTGCTTGAGGGTAAAAACCTGCATAATCTAAAGTTGTTGTTTTATTTGGATCTGACCAAGTGTCATCAAAAGTACCATAGTAACCTCTGTCTACATATTCTCTATCAAAAATATTATTGATTAAAGCCGTAAATACAATAGATTTAAAAATTTTATTAGGTTTTACTTCGTATACAAAGTTTAAATCAGAAGTAAAATAACTATCTATAACGTCACTATTAGAAACTTTACTACCTAAGTTACTCATATATTGTTTGCCAACATATTTAGATAAGAAAGAAATTTGTAGGTTTTCTAATGGTTTGTAAATAAACATATTTCCAACAACTACATCAGGAGAAAATGAAATATCTGTATTACCTAAATTTTGCAAAGCACCGTCTATTCTGGCAACAAAGTTTTTGTTTTTATTAGAACTAAAAGCTGCATTTGGTTTAATTGAGAAATATTCATTTAAATAAATGTCTGCATCTATTTCTAAACCTAATCTATAACTGTCCCCAGAAGTAGCTCTAATAGGTGCGCCAACATCATCTAAAGCACCAGTTAATACTAACTGGTTTTTGTAGTTCATGTAGTAAATATTTGTGTTTAATTTTACATATTCAGTTTTTAATCTCCAACCAAATTCTAAATCATTTAAAGTTTCGTGAGTGTTTACGCCACCTTCAAAATCATTTCTATTTGGCTCTCTATTTGCTACTGCAAAAGAAGTATATAAACTGTTATTAGTATTAACTTTGTATGTAAGTCCTACTTTAGGATTAAAAAAATCAAAATTTGCATCTACTGCAATGTTTTCTAGATCAGAAGTAATACCATTTGTTTGGTAGTTAACAAAACGACCTTGTAAATCTAAGTAACCAGAAAGATCTTCTGTAATTTTAAAATTTGCTTTTGCAAAAACAGAAAAGTCAGTTTTTTTAGCATCAGAAAAATAATACTGATCTCTAATATTTGTATTTGGGGCTAAATCTTCGCCCCAAATAACTTCTCCGAAGTGATCACCTGTGTAGTTTGAATAAGAAATACCAGAAATTACATTCAAAGATTCATTTTTGTAATTGGCATTAAAATTGGCAACATAAAAGTCATTTTGTAACCATCTTCTTACGATAACATCTGAACCGTCAACAATTAAATTATTAAAATCTGCTGCATCTTCATCTGCTTTATATTGTTCGAAGTAACCAGATCCTTTAGTGTAGTTTAAGGCTAAATTTGTAGACCAATTATCGTTTAATTGTTCGTTCCAATGTAATTGATAGTGGTTTTGCTCATAATTATCTACTTCATTATCATATGTATAATAATTATATCTTCTGTCAGAATTTCTTAAATTTTCTGCTTCGCTATCACTTAAAAAGTTATCTGCAATATAATCTTCGATACCTTGAGCATCATTTTCTAACCTTACTTTAGGCGTGCCGTACCAAGCTTGGTAGGTTTTCTCTTTCCCTCCAAACGTAATTGCTTTAATTAAAGTATTATCATCAATATAACTTCCTTGTAAAAAGTAAGATTTTAGGTCTGATGAAGCTCTATCGATATAACCATCAGAAGAAATATTAGACAAACGACCAGCAATTTCTATATGATCGTTAATCTTACCGGTACTAAACTTTACAGTGTGTTTTCTTGTGTTAAAAGAACCGAATGAGTTTGATATTTCTCCAAAAGCCTCTTCTTGAGCAGCATCTGTTAAAATGTTTAAACTTGCACCAAAAGCACCAGAACCATTTGTAGATGTACCAACACCACGTTGTAATTGTAAGTTTTGGGTAGAAGATGCAAAATCACCTAAATTTACCCAAAAAGTACCATGACTTTCTGCATCGTTGTACGGTATACCGTTAACGGTTACATTAATTCTTTCTCCGTTAGAACCACGCACACTCATATACGTATAACCAACTCCTGCACCAGCATCTGATGATGAAACTACGGAAGGCATGTAGTTTAAAAGAATAGGAATATCTTGCCCTAGATTACGCTTTTCAATTTCTCTTTTAGATAAGTTAGAAAATGTAACCGGAGCATCTGTATTTGCTCTTACGGCAGCAACTAAAACTTCGTCTAAAACCATAGAACCTGTTTTAAGTTTTATAAAATACTCTTCGTTTTTAGAAATTGAAACTCGTTGTGAAATTGTTTTATAACCAATAAAAGAAACTTCTACAGTGTAAGTACCTTTTTTAAGTTGTAAACTAAAATTTCCTTTAAAATTTGTTGATGTTCCTTTTTTAATTTCTTTAATGTAAACCGAAGCTCCTGGTAACGGATTTTCGTTTTCATCGATTACAGTTCCAGAAAAATTAAAGGATTGTGCAGTAGTAAGTAAACTTACAAATAAGAATAAAAAAATTGTAATTTTTTTCATTTTAAATAATATAAAACGAATAAAAAGAGGCAATTATTCTGTGACTATTTTTGAATAATTAGTTTTGGCATTTAGAAGAGTTAGCAACGTAAAAGTATTTTATTTATTTAAATCTACTTTCGATAAAAACTTCGTAATGTCTTTGTTATAAATCCCTAAACAGCATTACCTGTTCTAGGTTCTTTGGGTATGATCTCAGCCTATTTAAAAGCACCCCTTTATGAGAACGATGCAAAATTAAGCTAGAATAGTTTAATGCGGAACTAAAAAGTGATTTATTTTAACTTTTAGTTTAGTTCTACAATTATCATTACCATTAAGTAAAATTTTATATGAGTTAATGTGTATAAAAAATCAGTACTAAATTTGTGCAAAATATCAATCAATCATGAAATACAATCCATCAAACAACTTTTTTAAAAGAGGCGTTAGTTTATTTTTCTCTCTTCTACTTTCTTTAACTGTTTATTCCCAAGAAGGTGAATCTAAAAATGAAACAGGTTTAGATAAATTTGTAGAGTATTTTACATTTTATCCGAATAAAGATAAAGTAGCTAAAGATTCTACCTTGTATTTATCAAAAATAATTACAGCACCAATTGTTAGTTATTCACCAGAAACAAGTTTAGGGTTTGGTGTTGGTGCAAAATATTTGTTTAAATTTAAAGGAAGTGGAGACGAAACAAGAACATCTAACATGCCTGTTTCTATGTTGTACACATTAAATAATCAATTTTTTATTTATTCTGGATTCGAGATTTTTACAAATCAAGAAGAATGGGTAATATCTGGTAATTTGAGTTTTCAAAATTATCCAAAATATTACTACGGTATTGGCACAGATACACCAGAATCTAATGAAGAAATTTATGATACGTATCAATTTTTAATAGAGCCAATTTTATTAAAAAGAGCATTTGCAAAATACTTGTTTTTAGGTGGTGGAGTTCGATATAACAAAATTTACAAAACAAAAGTAGAAGAAAACGGTTTGTTAGACACAACTAGACCAACAGGTTATGATGGTTCTACTTCTACTGGTGTTGAATTGGCAGTTTTATATGATAGTAGAGATAACATTTTAAATGCATCTAAAGGTTGGTATTTCGAATTAACAAGAGGTTTTTATAATACATCTATGGGCGGCACGCATGATTTTGATTTAACGCGTTTTGATTTACGACATTATTTTAAAGTTTCGGCATCTAATAACGATGTAATTGCTCTGCAAGCAGTAGGTCATTTTGCAAACGGCGATGTGCCATTATCTGAATTGGCATTGTTAGGAAACGAACAAATAATGCGTGGTTACTTAGAAGGAAGATTTATTGAAGAAAATTTATTAGCAGCACAAATAGAATACAGAAAAACGTTTAAAGACAGTAGATTTGGTTTGGTTGGTTTTATTGGTGCAGGAGATGTTTTTAATAAAACTACAGATTTAAATATTGGCGATTTAAAGTTAAATTATGGTGTAGGGCTTCGTTTTATGTTGGATAAAAAAGAGAAACTAAATATTAGGTTTGATTATGGTGCAGGAAACGAAACAGACGGAAACTTTTATGTAAATATTGCCGAAGCTTATTAAATATAAGTTAGTCTAATTTAGGTCTTTTTCTTAATGCTTTTTTTACAGAATTTTTCTGTTTAGAATCTAGTCTTTTTCTGATAGCACTTTTAGATGGTTTCGATTTTTTACGTTTTTTAGGAACAATTAAATTATTTTTAATTAATTCTAAAAAACGTTTAATAGCTAATTCTTTATTTTTGTGTTGAGACCTTGTTTCTTCACAAAATATAATTAGTACATCTTCTTTGGTAAGTTTTGTAGAAAGGTTTTTTTGCAATAAAACTTTTTCTTCATCAGTTATTGCTGATGAGTTTTCTAAATCAAAAGTTAATTCTATTTTAGAAGATGTTTTATTAACATGCTGCCCACCTGCGCCAGAACTTCTAATTGCTTTAAAATTTAATTCTTTTAAAATTAATTCTGAATTCATTTTAATAGTCTAAAGAATTTCCAAAATCAGAAGAATTTTGATGTAAAAAATGCATATCTAAATCTATTAATGAATCTGAAAATGAGTGTAAATTGTCTTTACTTTCAATAATTTTATTGATAGCTTCTGTAGCATTTTTTAATCTTGTCTCTTTATCTCCTTTTAACAAAAGATAGGGTCTTTT
>JAHDHO010000050.1 GCA_020631275.1 Polaribacter sp.
CTTCTTCAGTTATAGTTTTGATAAAATCAAGATCTCGGGTGTTTTTTTGAACAGTAATTGCACCAAATAAACTTAATAAGTACGATATAGCATAAAATCCTTTTTCACTTAAAAGTAAATCAGCATTTCTCAATCCAATTATTAGTAACAATAAAGATGCAATTACAACAACCCAACTAATAGCATAATACATTTCGCTTACTTTTATATCTTCTGCTTTATCTCTTACAGCTTTTTGTAAAGAAATTACAGCATAAATTCCCATTAAAAGAATGGCAAAATAAAATCCTTTTTCATTTAACTGCATGGTCGCATTCCATAAACCAATACAATATGAAAGTAACCCAATAATTACAACACCCCAAGTTGCACCAACATAAGCAGATGTTGGTTTCTGGTTTAAATCATTTCTTAATTTGTTCTTTGGTCTTTTTTTCTTATTTTCTTCTTTTGATGAAACTGTTGTTTGATAATTCATACTTTTTAGTTTAATTATTATAAATCCAAATTTGCAACAGTTCTAACCCTCCAAGAATTCATTTTTAAAATATTACTGACGATTAAAAATTAAAAAAAAGACAAAATAAATATAAAATAATTAAATTTACACACATATAACTGACGATATAATGATAAATTTAAAAGAAATATTAGAAACTTTTACCAAAGAAAACCAGCAAGAGTTTATTTTATACTTAGAGAAAAAGAACAAAAGGAAAGATGCAAAAAACATTCAGTTAGTCCGTCTTTTATTGTCAGACAACTTTTCTTCTACAGAGATTTCTCAGAAATTATATGGCAAACAAAATAAAGTAGCATTACACGCTTTAAGAAAAAGGTTATTTAAGTCTTTGATTGATTTTACAGCAAATCTAAGTATGAAAGAAGAAAATTCAATTGATATACAATTGATTAAATATATTCTTTCTGCAAGAAATTTTCTTAAAAAAGGACAAATTAAAATTGGATATCAAATTTTAGACAAAACTGAAAATATTGCTATTGAAAATCAACTTTTTACAATTTTAAACGAGACTTATCACACTAAAATTGAATATGCTCATTTAAATAAAACTTTAAATTTTGATAATCTTATTTCCTCTTTTAATGACAATCAAAAACAGTTAATTATAGAAGACAATATTAATATTGCCTGTGCTAAAATTAGAATTTCATTAGCCGAATATCAACAGCAAAAATCAAAAGAAGATATCAAAACACTGATTGAAAATGTTTTAAAAGAGCAAAATATTATCATTTCAGATTCATTATCATTCAAATCTTTATATCAAATAATTCAAATTACTAGCATTTCTTCAGCGCAAAAATTTGATTACTGGAATATTGAAAAATTTCTGGTAGACACTTATTCTATTATTAAGCATCATACATCTAAAGACAAACAACTTTACTATCATATAGAAGTGTTATACCTTATTGCAAATGTTCTTTTTAGAAGCAAAAAATTTACAGAATCTAAGAAGTATTTAGCGTTAATGTATTTTTATATGAATGAAAAAAAGCAAAAATATTATTCTGATTTTGCTCCAAATTATCATTTATTATTGAGTTTAAATTATAACTATCATAATGAACAAGAAAAAGCTATAGAACTTTTAGAACCCTATATTACTAAGAAAAATATAAATCTTGTTTCTCAATTAGACATTTTACTTTCACTGATTGTTTATTATTATCAAAACAACTCTCTAGAAAAAGCTAAAAATTTGTTGGCTACTTTTTATCATACTGACAATTGGTATATAGATAAAGTAGGAACTGTCTGGACCATTAAAAAAAATCTTATAGAAATTTTACTTCATATTGATTTAGGAAATATTGATTTGGTAGATTCTAGGCTTATAAGTTTTAAAAGAAACTATTTTAAACATTTATCGCCAATAAACCAAGAAAGAGTAATTTCTTATTTAAAATTGATTGAAATCTATTATAAAAAACCAGAAATAGCTACAACTATTGAATTCTACAATAGAGTAGAAAAATCATTTAATTGGATAAATAGAAATAATGAAGATATTTTCTTAATGAGTTTTTACGCTTGGTTAAAAGCAAAAATGACTAAACAGAATGTGTTTAAAGTTACTCTTGATTTGATAAATTAATCTGAGGAGATGTAACTTTTAAAGATGCAAAAAACATAAAACCTAAAAAAGGTAATAATAAATAACTTACAAAAGAATAACTACCAAAAACGGTAAAACAATAACTAAATAAACTTGGAGCAATTGCACTTGCAATTACAAGAAAACTTGCAACTTTACCAGTAATTTCCCCTAAATATTTTCTTCCAAAATATCTAGGCCAAGTAACTGCATTTACCACAGCAAACATACCACTATATATTCCTAAACCTGTAATTAAAAAATAAATACCCATAGAATTTGATAACGTAAGTAACCCATAAGTTGCAATTATCCCACTAAAAATCATTACAAATAAATAAATTTTATGAGCAATATAATCACTCAAAATATTTGCAAAAGTAGACACAGTAATTGCAATTAATGAAATAGGTAAAAAAATAGAAATAGCTTCTGTTCTTGTAAATGAATTCGATTCAAAAATAGAAACTACATGAAAAGTAAAACCTGTTATTAAAAAACTACTAAATGATAGTGCTAAACCAAACATCCAAAAAGCTCTTGTTTTTTTTGCATCAATCAAACTTAAATTTACTTCCGAAAAATTAGTAACCTTTTTTGTATTATCGCTTTTATATCCATCTGGAAGTAGTCCAAAATCTTCAGGTTTATTTCGATAAAATTGAACAATAAAAAAACTAAAAATTAATAGACAAAGCCCTAAAAATTGCCAACTTAATTCCCATCCGTTATTGTCTATTAAATAATTTATAAAAATTGGTGAGCTAGAAAAACCCAATGAAATAGCGATACTACTTATGGAGTTTACCTTTCCTCTATTTTTATCAAACCACATCATAATCATATTTCTAGACGACATTGTTAATACACCTTGACCAGAAAAACGTATTAAAAAAAACAAAAAGCACAATAAAATAAAAGGAATGATAAAAGAATTTGAATTAAGTAGGTGTTGTATTGAACTAGATATTTTTTCTGAAAAAGAAAAAATAAATAAAGATAAACTTAATAAAAAAACAGAAAAAAATGCAACAAACCTTGCTCCAAATTTATCAAACAATTTACCAGCTTTGGTAACAAAAAAGGCACTAATTAAAGTGCCTATCATATATGCATTACTAAATTGATTTCTGGTTAAACCCAAAGCATCTTTTACAGGATCTGTAAAAACAGACACCCCAACAGTTTGCCCAGGAATACTAAATAAAACACCTATACTTCCAAAAATCAAAACAATATACCCATAAAAAAAGGGCGTTTTTTTAGGCTTAATAAAAGAATATTTATTATGGTTTTTCAAGTTGAAATCTAAAGAGTTAATATTATTTATGTCTCCCTTTTAATTCTGCTTCAATATCTTTCAAGGTAAAACCTTTGGCTTGTAATAACATTAAATAATGAAACATTAAATCTGCAGATTCATATAAAAATAATTCATCATTGTTATCCATTGCTTCAATAACAGTTTCTACTGCCTCCTCACCTACTTTTTGGGCAACTTTATTAATTCCTTTAGAGAATAAACTTGCAACATAAGATTTCTTTGTGTCTTTATTTGCAACTCTTTCTGTAATTACATTTTCTAAAGTAGAAAAGAAACCATAATTTGGTGTGTTTTCTTCTTTCCAACAAGTATCTGTTCCGGTATGGCAAGTTGGTCCATTTGGGTTTACTTGAATAAGAAGTGTATCATTATCACAATCTAGCTTTATATCAACTAGATTTAAAGTATTTCCGCTCTCTTCACCTTTAGTCCACAAACGATTTTTAGTTCTAGAAAAGAAAGTGACTAACTTTGTTTCTTTTGTTTTGTTAAACGCCTCCTCATTCATATACCCCAACATCAAAACATTTTTTGTTGTTGCATCCTGAATAATAGCTGGCACTAATCCGTCATTATTTTTATTGAAATCTATATTCATTATCTTAATTTTAATTCCATTTTTATATCCGCAGTTACAAAATGTGTATCCTTAATTTCTACATGCTTAAAGCCTAAATTTTCATATAAACTTAGAGCTTTTTCTAATTTTGTACTAGATTCTAAAACAATTGTTTCAACATTATTTTGTTTACATAAATCTATACAAATTTGCATTAATTTATAACCTATTCCTAAACCTTTATAACCATCAATAACAGCAAATTTTAAAATTTCGCTACTATTTTTATTTAAAGGATTTAAACATATAGTTCCAACAATTTCATTATTTATTCTAGCTAAAAATATATGTGCACCATTCTTTATAAATAAACTAGGATTATCTAATAACAGATCATCTGCTTTTTCATAAAGATCAAATTTCTTTAACCAATGTAAATTTATACTTTTAAACTCTTTTTGATATTGATCTTGATATTTTATAAACTCTAAATCTTTCATATTGGTAAAATTTAGAACTTAAATTCTTACAGGTATATTTTGTTTTTTTAAAGCTTCTTTTAATTCTAAAATTGGTATTTCACCAAAATGAAAAACACTTGCTGCAAGTGCTGCATCAGATTTTCCTTTAGTAAAAGTATCTGCAAAATGCTCGATAGAACCAGCGCCACCAGAAGCAATAATTGGTATGTTTAGTGTTTCTGATAAATAAGCCAATGCTTCATTTGCAAAACCTGCTTTTGTGCCATCATGGTCCATAGAAGTAAATAATATTTCTCCAGCGCCTCGTTTTTCTACTTCTTTTGCCCAATCAAATAGTTTGATATCTGTTGGTATTGTTCCGCCTGCCAAGTGCACAAACCATTCGCCATTAATTTGTTTCGCATCAATAGCAACAACAACACATTGGCTACCAAATTTATCTGCTAATTCGTTAATTAAATCGGGTCTTTTTACTGCAGAAGAATTTATAGAAACTTTATCTGCGCCACATTGTAATAATTTATCTACATGCTCTACAGAAGAAATTCCGCCACCAACTGTAAACGGAATGTTTACTTGTTCGGCTACTTTTAAAACCATATCTAAAGTGGTTCCTCTATTTTCTAACGTTGCAGCAATATCTAAAAAAACCAATTCGTCTGCACCTAATTCTGCATATTGTTTTGCTAAAACCACCGGATCTCCTGCATCTATTAAATTAACGAAATTTACACCTTTTACAGTTCTTCCGTTTTTAATATCTAAACAAGGCACTATTCTTTTTGTTAACATTATTTATAGCTTTTGGTTCTTGGCTTTTGGCTCTTTGCAAATAGCAAACTGCTAAAAGCAAATCACTATTTTTTTATTATAAAGTTTTCTAATTGTTTTAAACTGATTTTATTCTCATAAATCGCTTTTCCTATAATTACACCTTCGCAACCATTTTCTGCTAATTTTGGAATTTCATCAAAAGATGAAATTCCGCCAGAGGCGATTAATTTTAAAGGTTGTACTTCGGTTAATATTTGCTGATACATTTCAAAACTTGGTCCTTGCAACATACCGTCTTTAGAAATATCTGTACAAATTACATACTGAATTCCTTTTTTTTGATAATCAGCAATAAACGGTATTAATTCTAAAGAACTTTCTTCTTGCCAACCATTGGTTGCTATTTTACCTCCGGAATTATCAGGATAAAAATCGGCACCTAAAATAATTTTTTCTGATCCGTATTTAGCAATCCAACTTTCAAAAATTTCTTTATTTTTTACGGCAATACTTCCACCTGTTATTTGATTTGCGCCAGAATTAAAAGCAATTTCCAAATCTTTGTCAGATTTTAAACCACCACCAAAATCAATTTTTAAATTTGTTTTAGAAGCAATTTGTTCTAACACATTATAATTAATAATTTGACTTGCTTTTGCGCCATCTAAATCTACAACGTGCAAATACTCGATACCTGCATCTTCAAATTCTTTAGCAACTTCTAACGGATTTTCGTTATAAATTTTCTTTGTATCGTAATCTCCTTTTGTTAAACGAACACATTTTCCGTCAATTATATCTATAGCTGGTATTATTCTCATTCTTTTAGCTTTTAGCTTTTGGCTTTTGACTTTTGACTTTTAGCGAACTGCTAAATGCAAATAGCAAAAGGCAAAATTTTATAAATTTAGAAAGTTTTTTAAAATTTGCTCACCTGCTTTTGATGACTTCTCTGGATGAAACTGTACTCCGTAAAAATTATCTTTTTGTAAAGCTGATGCGTATTCTAATTCGTAATCTGTAGTTGCTATTGCTTCTTTACAGTTTTCTGCATAAAAACTATGTACCAAATACATAAACTCTTTTTCTTTAATGCCTGTAAATAATTCTGAATTTAGATTGTAAATTACATTCCATCCCATTTGCGGGACTTTTACAGCTTTAGAAAACTTTTTAACATCAACATCAAAAATACCTAAACCTTTTGTGTTACCTTCTTCGGATGAATTACACATTAATTGCATACCTAAACAAATACCCAAAACAGGTTGTTTTAAAGTAGGAATTACTTTATCTAAACCGCTTTCTTTTAACATTTTCATTGCAGAACTTGCTTCTCCTACTCCAGGAAAAATAACTTTATCAGCAGCTTTTATTTCATCAATATTATTAGATAAAACAGCATCTAAACTTAATCGTTTAAAAGCAAACTGAATACTTTTAATATTTCCCGCTCCGTAATCTATAATTACTACTTTCATTTTTTTACTTTTAACTTTTGGCTATTAGCAAACAACTAACAGCTAAAAGCAATTTTATAACACTCCTTTTGTAGATGGTAAAAACATTTTGTTTGCATCTCTTTTTACGGCCATTTTCATTGCTTTTGCAAAAGCTTTAAAAATTCCTTCTATTTTATGATGCTCGTTATCGCCTTCTGCTTTTATATTTAAATTACATTTTGCTCCATCTGTAAACGATTTAAATAAATGTAAAAACATTTCTGTTGGCATGTCTCCAATCATTTCTCGTTTAAAATCTGCTTCCCAAACCAACCAAGGTCTTCCTCCAAAATCTACAGCAGCTTGCGCTAAACAATCATCCATTGGTAAACAGAAACCGTAGCGTTCTATGCCTAATTTATTACCAAGCGCCTTATGAAATAATTCACCTAAAGCAATCATTGTATCTTCTATAGTATGATGCTCGTCTACTTCTAAATCGCCGTTAACTTTAACTGTTAAATCCATTGCGCCATGACGACCAATTTGATCTAACATATGATCGAAAAACTTAACGCCTGTATCAATATCATTTTTACCCGAACCGTCTAAATTTAACTTGATATAGATTTTAGTTTCGTTTGTATTTCTAGTAATTTCTGATACTCTATCTTCTAATTTTAAAAACTCATAAATCTCTTTCCAATCTGTAGAAGTTAGAGCAATACAGTCAACAATTTCTTGTTTTGAAATTTCAATTTCATCTGCGCCTAATTCTGGGTTCTCTGATAAAAAGATTCCTTTAGCACCAAGATTTTTTGCTAATTCCATATCTGTGATTCTATCACCTAAAACAAAAGAATTTTCTAAATCATAATCCTCAGAAAAATATTTAGTTAACAAACCAGTTCTTGGTTTTCTTGTTTCTGCATTTTCATGCGGAAAGGTTTTGTCTATACAAACTTCAGAAAAAACAACACCTTCTTTTTCGAAAGCAGAAATCACCTTGTTTTGTGCGGGCCAAAAGGTATCTTCAGGAAAAGATTCTGTACCCAAACCATCTTGATTGGTTACCATAACCAACTCAAAATCTAATTCTTCGGCAATTCTTGCCATGTATCTAAAAACCTTAGGATAATATTCTAACTTTTCTAAACTATCTAATTGATAATCTACTGGCGGTTCTAAAACTAACGTTCCGTCTCGGTCTATAAATAGTACTTTTTTACTCATTTTAATATATTTTATCGAATTCTAAAACTCAGAATTACTTTACACAAGAGATTTTAAAGCTCTTAATAATTTTTGATTTTCTTCGCAAACACCAACACTAATTCTTAAACAGTTTTCGCATAGTGGCTGTGTTGTTCTATTTCTAATAACTACACCTAATTCTATTAATTGATTGTATCTTTTTGTGGCATTATCTACTTTTATCAATAAAAAATTACCATCAGAAGGATACACTTTTTCAATAAAATCTACACAACATTCTAATTCTTTCTTTAAACGATCTCGCTCACTTTTTAATTGGGATATTTCATTATTAATTTCATCCATTTTTTGCAAACGACTTATGGCTCTTTGTTGTGTTAATTCGTTTACGTTGTAGGGTGGTTTAATAGTGTTTAAAATGTTAATGATTTCTGTTGATGCATAACAAATACCTAAACGAATTCCGGCTAAACCATATGCTTTAGAAAGTGTTTGAGTTACTATTAAATTAGGATACTTTTGTAAACTTTGCAACCAGCTTTCATCTTCAGAGAAATCTATATAAGCTTCATCTAAAACAACTAAACCTTTAAACTTTAGTAATAATTCTTTAACCGCAGGCACTGTAAAACTGTTACCTGTTGGATTATTTGGTGAACATAAAAATAAAATTTTACTATTCTTATCTGCCGTTTTTAATATTTGTGAAACTTTTGGTTGAAAATTATCATCTAATAAAACTTCTCTATTTTCTATAGCGTTGATATTAGCTAACACATTATACATACCATATGTTGGTGGTAATGTTATAATATTGTCTTTATTAGGTTCGCAAAATGCTCTAAAAATTAAATCTAAAACTTCATCACTTCCATTTCCTAACAAGATATTTTCTTTTGAGACATCTTTAATAGTAGCCAATAAATCTTTTACTGAATTTTGTTGAGGATCTGGATATCTATTTACACCATTTTCGAAAGGATTTTCATTTGCATCTAAAAAAATCATTTCTGTTGTAGCAACATCTTTATACTCATCTCTTGCAGAAGAGTATGGTTTAATTCCTTTGATGTTATCTCTAACTAAATCACTAATAATTTTACTTGTTTTCATACCAAAATAACTCTAAAAAAGAGCAACATTATTTATTTTACAAATCTTTTAAACGAATAGAAACTGCATTTTTATGCGCTTGTAAACCTTCTGCTTCTGCCATTAATTCTATTGCATTACCAATAGTTTTTATTCCTTCTTTAGAAATTTTCTGAAAAGTAATACTTTTTGTAAAACTATCTAAATTTACACCAGAATACGATTTAGAAAAGCCATTTGTTGGCAATGTATGATTTGTACCTGATGCATAATCGCCAGCACTTTCTGGTGTATAATTTCCTATAAAAACAGAACCTGCATTTTCTATGTTATCAACATAAAAGTCATTATCGTTAGTACAAACAATAAAATGCTCTGGTCCGTATTCATTAATTAATTCTAATGCAATTTTATCGTTTTCAACATAAATTGATTTCGAATTTGCAATGGCTTTCGATGCAATCTCTTTTCTTGGTAATTGCTCTAATTGACTTGCTACTTCTTTAGAAACCTCTGCTATTAATTTTTCTGATGTGGAAACTAAAATAACCTGACTATCTACACCATGTTCTGCCTGACTTAATAAATCTGAAGCCACATAACTTGCATTAGCTGTATCATCTGCTACTACTAACAATTCACTTGGTCCTGCTGGCATATCTATGGCAACACCAAACTTTGTAGAAAGTTGTTTTGCAACTGTAACAAATTGATTTCCTGGTCCGAAAATTTTATAAACTTGCGGTATTGTTGCTGTACCAAAAGTTAAGCCCGCAATTGCTTGAATTCCGCCAACTTTTATAATTTTAGTTACTCCACATAAATTTGCTGCAAATAAAATTGCCGGATTTATTTTACCTTCTTTATTTGGCGGAGAACATAAAACTATTTCTTTACAACCGGCAATTTGTGCCGGAATAGCTAACATTAACACTGTAGAAAATAATGGCGCTGTGCCTCCAGGAATGTATAAACCTACTTTTTGAATGGCTCTTTTTTCTTGCCAACAAGAAACTCCGTTTGCTGTTTCTACTGAAACTTTATCTGTTTTTTGAGCTTTATGAAAATTTGTAATATTTGTCTTAGCTAATTGTATTGCTTCTTTTAAGTCTGAAGAAACTAATGTAATTGCTTCTTCTATTTCACTCGAAGAAACCAATGTTTTATCTAAAGAAACACCATCAAACTTAGTTGTGTATTTATTAACAGCTGTATCTCCGTTTTTTTGTACATCTAAAAAAACTTCATTTACAATGCCTTCAATATCATCAACGGTTTTTGTTGGTCTTTCTAAAATTTTATTCCAATCTTTTTTTGATGGATTATTAATGATTTTCATAATTTATTGTCTCTTATAAATTTGCTATCGCGTTAGGGATTGCAGCAATTGTTTGAGCTCTTTTTTCTTTTTCTGAAAAAAAGCGAGTGCGAAAAGCCCGTTAAAACGCCCAAAAAAACATTTTTATTTATTTTTTAAATACTGAAACGAGTTTAAAGCACCATTTTTTCGATCGGACAAACTAAAATTCCTTCTGCACCGTTGGCCTTAAGTTCGTCTATAATTTCCCAAAACTCATTTTTATTGATAACTGTGTGTACAGAACTCCAACCTTTTTCTGCTAAAGGTAATACTGTAGGACTTCTCATACCTGGTAATAAACTTAAAATATTTTCTAATTTATCATTAGGTGCGTTTAACAATACATATTTAGAATTTCTACCTTTTAATACAGATTGAATTCTAAACTGAATTTTATTTAAAATTGCCTTTCTTTCTTCTGAAATTTTAGGTGAAACTGCTAAAACTGCTTCAGATTTTAAAAGTACTTCAATTTCTTTTAAACCGTTTTTAAACAATGTACTTCCACTAGATACGATATCACAAATTCCGTCTGCTAAACCAATGTTTGGTGCAATTTCTACAGAACCATTAATTTGGTGTAATTGAGCATCGATATTTTGCGCTTTTAAAAACTTTTTTACTGTTTCTGGATATGATGTTGCTATTCTTTTACCTGCTAAATCTTTTAAAGAGTTTGCATTAGAATCTTTTGGTACAGCAATAGAAACTTTACATTTAGAAAAACCTAAACGCTCTACAAATTCTATATCACTTCCTTTTTCTATTAATACGTTTTCGCCAATAATAGCTGCATCTACAACACCATCTTTTAGGTATTGAGGAATATCGCCATTTCTTAAATAAAACACTTCTACTGGAAAATCTCTAGCTGCTGCTTTTAATTGATCTTTACCATTATCGATAGAAATACCGATGTCTTTTAAGATTCTCATTGAATCTTCGTTTAATCTTCCTGATTTTTGTACTGCAATTCTTAAATTACTCATTTTGTTTTATTTGATGTTTGAACAAATACGGTTTTAAAATGAAAAAACCCGCTTGATTTGCTCAAACGGGTTTATAAATATCTTGATTTTATTCAATACACTTTTAGATCGCTTGATTGCAATTGTAAAAATGATGATGATGTGATTGAATAAAATTCATGTTCTTTTTTTTATATATGCAAATATTCTAAATTTATTTTTAATTAAACAAACTATATCTGTAAAATTTTAATTAAAGTTGAATATTTATCAAAATTTAGATTTTTGTTGAAATTTTAAGCAAAAAAAAAAATGCAACACTAAAATATGCTGCATTTTTAAAATATTTCTAAAAAATATTATGCCATTTGGGCTGCTATTTTTTTGTAAGTACCGTTTTCTAATTTTTCTCTAATTGCAGAAAAAGCAGTAATTGTTTCGTCGATATCTTCTTGTGTATGAGTTGCAGTTGGTATTAACCTTAAAATAATTAAACCTTTTGGTATAACAGGATATACAACAATAGAACAGAAAATTCCGTGATTTTCTCTTAAATCGTTTACCATTGCCATTGCCTCAGGAATATCTCCTTTTAAGAATACAGGCGTAATACACGTTTGTGTTGTTCCTAAATCGAAACCAGCATTTCTTAGACCAGATTGTAACGCATTTGTGTTTTCCCACAATTTAGTTTTTAATTCTGGCATTGTTCTAATCATATCTAAACGTTTTAAAGCACCTTTAACCATAGCCATTGGTAAAGATTTTGCAAACATTTGAGATCGTAAATTGTACTGTAAATATTGTATTACATCTGCATCACCAGCTAAGAATGCGCCAATACCTGCCATAGATTTTGCAAAAGTAGCAAAGTAAACATCAATATCATCTTGTACACCTTGTTCAAAACCAGTACCTCTACCGTCTTTACCTAAGGTACCAAAACCATGAGCATCATCAACTAAAAGCCTAAAGTTATATTCTTTTTTAAATGCAACTATTTCTTTTAAACGACCTTGCTCTCCTCTCATTCCGAAAACACCTTCAGAAATTACAAGAATCCCTCCTCCTGTTTTCTCTGCCATTTTAGAGGCACGTTTAATGTTTTTCTCGAAACTTTCCATATCGTTATGACGATATACAAATCGTTTACCAGAATGTAAACGTACACCATCGATAATACAAGCGTGCGTATCCATATCATAAACAATGATATCGTTTTTAGTAACCAACGCGTCTATTGCAGACATAATACCTTGGTAACCAAAATTTAATAAATATGCTTTTTCTTTATCAACAAACTCTGCACATTCTCTTTCTAATTGCTCATGTAAAGGCGTGTGACCAGACATCATTCTAGCACCCATTGGGTAAGCCATACCATGTTCTAATGCAGCTTCTCCATCAACTTTTAATATTTCTGGGTGATTTGCTAAACCTAAATAATCATTAATACTCCAAGTAACTACTTTTTTTCCGTTGAAAGACATTCTATTAGAAATTGGTCCTTCAAGCTTTGGAAAAACATAATATCCTTCTGCTTTATCTGCCCATTTACCTAGCGGGCCTTTATCTTTTACAATTCTATCAAATAAATCTGTCGTCATTTTGTCTTCTGTTTTTTGAAGTTTGCAAAGTTAACAATTTTTAACAGTTTATACAATTAAGCTAAAAAGAGAAGAAAAAGAAAGTTTTTAGTCTAAAAATCCTTGATTTTGCATCCAAGAATCATTATAAATTTTATTTAAATATCTAGAGCCGTGATCTGGAAAAATTACTACAACAAAGCTATCTTTGTCAAAAAAATTCATAGCATTATATTGCTTGGTAGCCTGCATTACAGCACCACTTGTATAACCACAAAACAAACCCTCTTGTTTTACAATATCTCTTGCTGCAAATGCAGCTTCTTTGTCTGAAACCTTTTCGTAGACATCTATAACATCAAAATCTGTAGCTGTAGGAATTAACGTTTTTCCTAATCCTTCTATTTTATATGGTTTGATCTCATTTACATCAAATTCACCTGTTTCATGAAACTTTTTTAAAACAGAACCTATTGCATCTACTCCAAGAATTTTTATATTAGGATTTTGTTCTTTTAAATATTTACCTGTTCCAGAAATAGTTCCACCCGTTCCGCTTGCGGCTACAAGATGCGTAATTCTACCTTCTGTTTGTTTCCAAATTTCTGGTCCTGTAGATCTATAATGTGCTTCAATATTTAACTCGTTAAAATATTGATTAATGTATACAGAATTTTTAGTTTTTTTATGAATTGTTTTGGCTACTTCGTAATAAGATCTAGGGTCATCTGCAGCAACATTTGCCGGACAAACATGTACCTCTGCTCCCATTGTTTTTAACAAATCAATCTTATCTTGTGAAGACTTATCACTAACTGCCAAAATACATTTGTATCCTTTTACAATACTAATCATTGCTAAACTAAACCCAGTATTACCCGAAGTTGTTTCTACAATTGTAGCTCCTTTTTTAAGAATACCTTTCTTTTCCGCATCATTAATAATATGTAATGCAATTCTGTCTTTTGAAGAATGACCAGGATTAAAAGCTTCTACCTTAGCAAAAAAATTACCTTTAAAATTCTTTGTGATGTTACGAAGTTTAATTAATGGTGTTTCTCCTACTAATTCTAAAATACTATTATTAATTGCGCTGTTCTTTGCCATTCTACATACATAAATAAAACATCATTATTATTTTAATAATGATGTTTGATAGTCCTTTTACCGTTTGCAAAAGTACATTTTCGATTTGAAATATAAAATTGAATTAAAATTAAATTATTCGATGTTAATTTTATCTTCTAACGCCAACAAAAACGAGTAATCTTTTGCTGTTTCCTTTAAAGAATCAAAACGACCAGATGCACCTCCATGGCCTGCTTCCATATTTGTTCTTAGCAATAATATATTATTATCAGTTTTTAATTCTCTTAATTTTGCAACCCATTTTGCAGGTTCCAAGTATTGTACTTGAGAATCATGAAAACCAGTAGTTACTAAAATATTTGGATAATCTTGTGCTTTGACTTGATCGTATGGTGAATACGATTTTATATAATCGTAATATTTTTTGTCGTTAGGATTTCCCCACTCGTCATATTCACCTGTTGTTAAAGGTATAGATTCATCCATCATTGTAGAAATAACATCTACAAAAGGAACTGCTGCTATGATTCCGTTGTATAATTCTGGATTCATATTTACAATTGCACCCATTAATAATCCGCCAGCAGAACCACCCATTGCATATAAATGTGCTGCAGAAGTATAATTATTTTCTATTAAAAATTTAGAACAATCTATAAAATCTGTAAACGTATTTTTTTTATTTAACATTTTACCATCTTCATACCAGTTTCTACCCAAATATTCACTACCACGAATATGTGCCAATGCATACACAAAACCTCTATCTAACAGGCTTAATCTAGTCGAAGAAAATCCGTCTGAAACTGTATAACCATAAGACCCGTAAGCATATTGTAACAATGGTGTGTTTTTATTTAAAACAGTGTCTTTATGATATACTAAGGAAACTGCTACTTTTTTACCATCTCTAGCAGTAACCCAAACACGTTCACTTTTATAATTTTCTTTTTTGAATTTCCCTCCTAATATTTCTTGTTCCTTTTTTATTTCTTTCGATTTATTTTTCATGTTAAAATCGATAATAGATGCAGGTGTTGTCATCGAAGTATAAGAATATCGTATCACATCTGTATCAAAATCTGGATTTGCATAAACACCTACCGAATAAGTTTCTTCTGTAAATGGTAAATAGTAATCTTCTACATTATCCCAACGCTTAATTCTGATTCTATTTAAACCATTTGTGCGTTCTTCTAAAACTAAATACTCTTTAAAAATAGAGAAATCTTCTAACAGGGTATCTTCTCTATGCGGAATTACATCTACCCAATTTTTTTTTTCTGTTTTAGTTACAGGCGTTTTCATCAACTTAAAATTAGTTGCATCATCCTTATTTGTTAATAAATAAAAATGATCTTCAAAATGAGAAACGCTGTATTCTAAATCTCGTTCTCTAGCCTGTAGCATTGTAAATTTACCTGTAGGATTATCTGCGTCTAAAAATTGTGCTTCTGTAGAAACTGTGCTGCTAGAACCAATTATAATATATTTGTCTGATTTAGATTTTGTAACGTACGCATTAAAAGTTTCGTCTTTTTCATGGTAAACTTCTACATCTTCAGAAGTTGGTGTACCTAATACGTGTCTGTAAATTTTTTCACTTCTTAATGTATGCGGATTCTTTTTGGTATAAAAAATTGTCTTATTATCATTTGCCCAAACAGAAGCTCCTGTGGTGTTTTCTATAATATCTTTATAAATTTCACCCGTTTCTAAGTTTTTTATCCTCAAAAAATATTGTCTTCTACTTACGGTATCTGTAGCAAAAATTACCAATTTATTATCCAAAGAAACATTTAAACCACCTAATTGAAAATAGTCAAAATCTTTAGCTAATTCATTTACATTAAATAATATTTGCTCTTCTGCGTCTAAATTACCTTTTTTTCTACTAAAAATAGGATATTGCATTCCTTTTTCAAAACGGGTTATATAAAAATAACCATTACTTTTATAAGGCACAGAAGAATCATCTTCTTTAATTCTGCCTTTCATTTCTTCAAACAAATTCTCTTCGAAATTTCTTGAAGACGCTGTAACTTTATCGTGATAAATATTTTCTTCCTCTAGGTAATTTATAACTTTGGTTGTATGCTTATCTCTAACTTCTGATAGTTTTTGAGCATCAGACAAACGCATCCAAAAATAATTATCTATTCTAACATCGCCATGCTTTTCTAAGGTTGTTATTTCTTTATCTGCAACGGGTGCTTTTATATCTATATTTTTCATTACTTCATTTTTTTAAAGCAGTTGCAAAAATAAGATTATTAAAGCGAGTTTACCGTAAATATTTTCTCAATTTTAGACTCTATTTTTCTATTATGAATTAGTAAATTTGTAACCTAATTTTAAATTAAAAAAAGATGTTTGGAGATATTTCTGGAATGATGAATAAGCTAAAAGAAGCGCAACAAGAAGTAGAAAAAACAAAAACAAGATTAAATTCTGTTTTAATTGATGAAGTAACGGCAGACAAAAAAATTCAAGTAACACTTACAGCTAACAGAGAAATTAAAGCAATTACAATAGATCCTTCTTTACTCTCTGATGCCGAAGAATTAGAAGATTATTTAATCTTAACTTTAAATAAAGCGATTGCAAAGGCTTCTAAAATTAACGAAGACGAAATGGCTGCTGCAGCAAAAACTAATATGCCAAATATACCAGGTATGGATATGTTTAAATAACAACATACGTTCATTAATAAAAAAATAACTCAATTGAGTTACTTTTAACAGTATATAAAGTAAAATACCTCTTTTAAAAGAGGTATTTTTGTATGTATTAATTTATAATAATACTTATTATGATGAAAGATAAAAACCAAACTTCTCTTGGTAAAAAAATATTAAAATGGGCAGCAATTACAATACTAGTTTTATTAATTGCCTTAATATCTGTTCCGTTTATATTTAAAGATAAAATTGTACAAATGGTTTCGAATACCATTAACAATAACGTAAATGCAACTGTAACTTTTA
>JAHDHO010000230.1 GCA_020631275.1 Polaribacter sp.
TAAAAAGTATTCTGCCTAATTTGTTAGGTAAAAATTTGCCTACAGAATTTAATAAATTAGGTTTGTTTAGAATTCGTGGAAATGTAAATGTAACTCCGGTTAGAATGAGAGCTTCATTACGAATGAATTCTCAAATTGGTAGTGTGGTTTCAGATTTAGAAATTGATAATATAGATGAAATTGATACAGCTTCTTATGTTGGTGATATAGAATTGATTAATTTTAATATTGGTACTTTTTTTAATGATCCTTTGTTTGGTAAAGTTTCTTTAGTGGGTGATGTTAATGGTAGCGGTTTTAAGTTAGAAAATATCAATACAAAGTTTGTGGGTAATATTTCTGAACTAAATTTTAATAAGTATACTTACAAAAATATTGTTGCAAATGGCCAGTATCAGAATAACAAATTCGACGGAGATTTAGTTATTGATGATGCGAATTTTAAAATGAAGTTTAATGGATTGGCAGATTTATCAGCTAAAGTTCATAAGTTCGATTTTAAGTCGGATATCGAGTACTTAAACCTTAAAGAAACTAATTTATTTGTTAGAGACTCTACAGCTGTAGTAAAAGGGAACATAGAATTAGATATAGAAGGTAATACTTTTGATGATATTCTTGGTAAAGCAGTTTTTAAAAATGTGTTGTACACCAATCAGAAAAAAGAATATACATTTAAAGAATTTGCAGTTACATCATCTATTAAAGATAGTGTTAAAACGATTGATGTTGCATCTAAAGATATTGCGCAAGGTTATATTACTGGTAAGTTTTCGTTTTCCGAGTTGCCAAAAGTAGCACAGAACGCATTAGGAAGTATATATACAAACTACAATCCATACACGGTAGCGCCTAATCAGTTTTTAGATTTTAATTTTACTGTTTACAACCAAATTGTAAATGTTTTTTTTCCTAAAATTTCAATTGACGATAAAACAAAATTAAAAGGAAGAATAATTTCTGATGAAAATTTCTTTAGACTAACATTTAATTCGCCAAGAATTGATGCTTATGGTACAGAAGTAAAAACAATTTCTTTAAGAACTGATAATAAAAACCCTTTATACAACACTTCTTTAACTGCAGAAGAAATTAATACCGATTACTACAATATATCTAAATTAAACTTGTTAAACAGAACAGAAAATGATACGTTGTATTTTAAATCTGTGTTTAAAGGAGGGAAAAAGAAAAATGAAGATTTTAATTTAGATTTCTTCTATACTTTTAATCCAGAAGGTAAATCTGTTTTAGGTTTCGAAAAATCATCTTTTGTTTTTAAAGAAAACACCTGGAATATTAATCCAGATAAAAAGAATACTGATAAAATAACTTTTGATTTAAATACAAACGAATTTAACTTTAGTCAATTCAAATTTGTTTCCGGAGAACAAAAAATAGAATTTACGGGTAATTTAAAAGGTACAGAGCAAAAAATACTTTTGGCAGATTTTACAAAGGTTAAATTGCAAAGTTTTTTACCTAAAATAGATAGTTTGGCTTTAAAAGGTGAGTTGTCTGGGCATTTAGATTTTGTTCAAAACGAAGGTAACTACACGCCAGAAGGTTCTTTAACTGTAAAAGATTTTCAAGTAAATGATTTTAAACAAGGTAATTTGTTTGTAAATGTTAAAGGAGAAAATTCTTATAAAAAATATCGCGTAGATTTATCGATAGAAAATAAAGACGTTAAAAGTATTGCAGCAACTGGTGCTTTAGATTTTTCTGCACAAAGACCAATAATAGATTTAAATGTTTTTTTAGAAGAATTTAAATTAGATGCATTTAGTCCGTTAGGGCAAGATGTATTGTCATCTTTAAGAGGAACAGCCTCTGGAGATTTTACATTAAGAGGTTTTTTAAGCAACCCAGATATGGAAGGGAGCTTGCGTCTTAAAAATGCAGGATTAAAATTTCCTTATTTAAATGTAGATTATGATTTTGAAGG
>JAHDHO010000231.1 GCA_020631275.1 Polaribacter sp.
AGTTACCTGCAGCGTTTTCTAAAGCTTTCGATGCTTTTTCTACAATATATCTATCTGTAGATAAAATTGCACCAGTTAAAGCGTATTCTGTAGATTCGTCAACTAATTTTAAAGAAGCTTCCCATTCAGCATCTTCGTATAAATAAATTGTCATTACAGGTCCAAAAAGCTCTGTAGTCATAGTTGCAAATGTTGGTGATTTAGCTAATATAACAGTTGGTTCTATAAAGTATCCAACAGATTTATCGTAGTTACCACCAATAATTACTTCTGCATCTTTATCTTCTTTTGCAATATCTATATATTTTGCAATCTTATCGAAAGAACCTTCATGTATAACAGCATTTACAAAGTTACTTGGGTCTTCTGGAGTTCCCATTTTTAACTCAGAAATTTGTGTTTCTAAATGTTTTTTAACATCGCCCCAAATAGAAGTAGGAATGTAAGCGCGTGATGCTGCAGAACATTTCTGACCTTGATATTCAAATGCACCTCTTGTAATTGCAGTTGCAATTTGTAACGGATTTGCAGAATTATGTGCCCAAATAAAATCTTTACCACCAGTTTCACCTACAATTCTTGGATAGGTTTTGTAAGTGTGAATGTTTATACCAATTTGTTTCCATAGTTCTTTAAAAACAAAAGTAGAACCTGTAAAATGTAATCCAGAAAAATCTGGAGATTCTAAAACTGTATCAGAAATCATAACAGGGTCACCATAAACAACGTTAATTACACCATCTGGTAAACCAGCTTCTTTAAATAAATCTACAATTACTTGTGCAGAGTATGCTTGGTGATCAGAAGGTTTCCAAACAACAACATTACCCATTAAGGCAGCAGATGCTGGTAAGTTAGCAGCAATAGAAGTAAAATTAAAAGGAGAAATTGCATATACAAAACCTTCTAATGGTCTGTATTCTACTCTGTTCCAGATTCCTGGTGCAGATGCTGGCTGATCTTTAAAAATATCAGTCATGTATTCTACATTAAATCTAAAGAAATCTATCATTTCACATGCTGCATCAATTTCTGCTTGATGTACATTTTTAGATTGTGCAATCATTGTTGCAGCATTCATTTTTGCTCTATAAGGACCAGCTAATAATTCAGCAGCCTTTAAGAAAATAGAAGCTCTTTCCATCCAAGAAACAGAAGACCAAGCTTCTCTTGCAGCTAAAGCTGTAGAAATAGCAGATTCTACATGAGATTTGTCTGCTGTATGATATTGACCAACTACATGTTTGTGGTCATGCGGAGGTGTAATGTTTTTCGTGTTACCAGTTCTAACTTCTTCTCCATTAATATGCATTGGCACATCAATATTGTCGTTAAACATTGTTTTATAAGTAGCTAATAATTCTTCTCTTTCAGGAGAACCTGGTGCATAGCCTTTTACTGGTTCGTTTACTGCTTTTGGAACATTAAAAAATCCTCTTGCCATATTGTATGATTTTAAGTTTTAATCTACTAATTTTGAGTTTCAAAGTTACAATTTTTGTTTCAATAAATTAAGTCGATTTTTAATCTCTTTTATTGAGGATAATTTAACTTTTAATGATTAATGTAAAAATTTTAATAATTAAATTTAGATTATAGTATGTGTACAGTAACCTATCTTCCTTTAGGTAATAACGATTTTATTTTAACATCTAATAGAGACGAAACTCCTTTAAGAAAAACATTGCCTCCTAAAGATTATTTAGAAGATGGTGTGGTTTTAACATATCCTAAGGATGAAGTTGCAGGCGGAACATGGATTGGTTTAAGTGGTAAAGAACGATTGGTTTGTTTGTTAAACGGCGGTTTTACGATTCATAAAAGAAAAGATTCTTACAAGATGAGTAGAGGTGTAATCGTTAAAAAAATATTAACAGACGCTAATGCTGTTTTTTTTATTAATCAATTTGATTTTGAAGGAATTGAGCCATTTACATTGATTC
>JAHDHO010000051.1 GCA_020631275.1 Polaribacter sp.
GCCAAAACTTTAGAAGTAATTACTATGGTTTATGGTGGTTTAGTTAATAAAAATATTGTGGCTAAGCTACAAGCTTTAAAAATAGATGCAATTGGTTTAACTGGTGCAGATATTAATTCTATCAAATCTGATAAAAGACCTGTAAAAGAAATAGATTTTGGTTTTGTAGGTGACGTTAAAAACGTATCTTCTAATTCTATAGACAAATTAATTAAAGCAGATTTCACACCTGTTTTTTGTGCAATTACGCACGATGGAAATGGACAGTTATTAAACACAAATGCAGATACAATTGCAAGTACCATTGGCGTTGGAATGAGTGAAATTTATGACACATCTATTTACTATTGTTTTGAATTGAATGGTGTTTTACAAGATTTTGAAGATAAAAATTCTGTGATTAAAAATATCGATTCTAAAACATATCAAGATTTACTAAAAAACGGAATTATCTCAGACGGAATGATTCCGAAATTAGACAATTGTTTTGATGCTTTACAAAATGGTGTACAAAAAGTTCATATTGGCAATACTGCCATGTTCACAAAAGAAAACAACAACTTCACAACTATAACTTTATAATGATTTCTATTGAAAAATTAACAGAAAAAGCAATTAGTCTTTTAAAAAACCTGATTGAAACACAATCTTTTTCATCTGAAGAAGACAAAACTGCAGCTTTAATAGAAGCTTGGTTTAAAGAGTTTGACATTCCTTTTAAAAGAACAAAAAACAATGTTTGGGCAACCAATAAATATTTTGATGAAAGTAAACCTACGTTATTATTAAATTCGCATCACGATACTGTAAAACCAAATTCTGCTTACACAAACGATCCTTTTAAAGCTTTTGTAGAAAATGGTAAATTATTTGGTTTAGGTTCTAACGATGCAGGTGGCTGTTTAGTCTCTTTAATAGCAACTTTTACAAATTTTTACGCTTTAGAAAACTTAAAATATAATTTGGTTATCGTTGCATCTGCAGAAGAAGAAAGCTCTGGGCCAAACGGTTTAAATAGTATGTTGCCAATAATACCTCATATTGATGTTGCTATTGTAGGTGAACCAACATTAATGAATTTAGCCGTTGCAGAAAAAGGTTTAGTGGTTTTTGATGCAGTTGTAAAAGGCACACCTAGTCATGCAGCGCATCCAAATAATAACAATTCAATTTACAATACAATAGAAGTTTTACAATGGTTTAAAGATTTCAAATTCGAGAAATCTTCAGATGCTTTAGGTGATGTAAAAATGACAGTTACTCAAATAAATGCTGGGAAACAGCATAACGTTGTTCCTGCTCATGTAGATTTAGTTATAGATGTTCGTGTAAACGATGCGTATTCAAATCAAGAAATTGCAACTATTTTGCAAGAACAATCTCCTTGCACAGAAATAAAACCTAGAAGTTTACGATTAAATTCTTCTTCTATTTCATTAGAGCATGAATTGGTAAAAGCAGGAATTGCAATGGGAAGAGAAACCTACGGATCTCCTACTCTATCAGATCAATCTGTATTAAGTTGCCAATCTTTAAAATTAGGACCTGGAGATAGCACTCGTTCTCATTCTGCAAATGAATTTATATATGTTTCAGAAATTGAAGAAGGAATACAAATTTATATTGAATTATTGAATAAAGTAATTGTTTAAAAAAAGAAAAGAATAAAGAATAAAGACATAAACAAGAGTTAACACAAGGTTGAAAAGTTTTAGATTTAAAAAATGAAACAGTCTTGACTCTTGCGTCTAAATTTTTAAAATAAAATTTATAATATGAAACTTTGGGATAAAGGATTTTCAATAGACAAGCAAATAGAGAACTTTACAGTAGGTAATGATAGAGAAATTGACATACATATTGCAAAATATGATGTACAAGCTTCTTTAGCGCACGCAATAATGTTAGAATCTATTGGTATAATTAATGCGGATGAATTAAAAGATCTTAAAAAAGGCTTAAACGAATTAGCTAAAGATATAGAAAATGAAACTTTTGTGATTGAACCTTCTTTTGAAGATGTACATTCTAAAATTGAATGGGAATTAACAAATAAATTAGGTGAAGTTGGTAAAAAAATTCACACAGCTCGTTCTAGAAATGATCAAGTTTTAGTGGCTTTACAATTATATTATAAAGAAAATTTAGCCATTGTAAATAACAAAGTAAAATCGCTTTTTGATACTTTATTAAATCTTGCAGATACTCATAAAGATTCTTTATTGCCAGGTTATACGCATTTACAAGTTGCAATGCCATCATCTTTTGGATTGTGGTTTTCTGCCTATGCTGAATTATTAATTGATGATGTTTATGTATTAAATGCAGTATCTAAAGTTGTAGATCAAAATCCTTTAGGTTCTGCTGCTGGTTATGGATCATCTTTTCCGATAGATAGAGAATTAACTACCAAAGAATTAGATTTTACAACATTAAAATACAATGTTGTAGCTGCGCAATTAAGTCGTGGTAAAAGTGAGCGTTCTATTGCTGCTGCTTTGGGCGGATTGTGTAACACAATGGCTCGTTTTGCAATGGATGTTTGTTTGTATATGAGTCAGAATTTTGGCTTTATCACTTTTCCTGATGAATTAACTACAGGAAGTAGTATTATGCCACACAAAAAAAATCCTGATGTTTTTGAGTTAATCCGTGGAAAATGTAATAAAATTCAGGCGTTGCATTCAGAAATGTTATTAATAACAAATAATTTACCAACGGGTTATCACAGAGATTTTCAATTATTAAAAGAAAATATTATTGCCGCTTTTGAAGATGTAAAAGATATTCTTGATATTTTTAATTATGCGATACAACAGGTAATTGTAAGAGATATTGATTTAAATGATGAGAAATATCAATATTTATTTACTGTAGATTCTATTAATAATTTGGTTGTTGAAGGAATGTCTTTTAGAGAGGCTTATCAAAAAATTGGTGGTCAAGTTCAAGAAGTTACCTATAAGCCCGATTTAGGAAAGCAACATTCGCATGTTGGAAGTATCCATAATTTATCCTTAGAAAAAATTAGAGAAAAATTCCCTAAAACTTAAATCAAAAAAAAACCTTGTTCATTAAATGTAATAAACAAGGTTTTTTTTAATTTTATATGTATTCTATAAATAGAAATTTACACCAATACTTGCACTAAAAGCATCACCAAAAGATACTTCTTTAGAAGTTATGGCGTACCATAAATACGTTTCTACAGTACCAACTTCTGCATAAAAATCTGCACCACTAAAAATTTTCTTATTTTTAAAATCTTGGTGAACTAATCCGCCTCCAAAAAGTGTAAAATGAAATGCATTTGGTACATAATAATCTTCAGGATAAATACTTGGCAAAGAAGTAAAAGAATTTGTACCGATTTCGTATGATAAAGCAAAACCTGCAATTGGTGTAATTGTTAGGTTTTCGCTTATTTTTTTTCTATAAATAGGAAACGTATTTTTAATTGTTAATAAGTGAATCCTATCTGCTTTTGAAACAGATTCTGGCACATAACCATATAATAATTCTGTGTATAAAACTTTATCAAATAATTGATAACCGGCACCTAAAGAAATCATACCAATATTACCTGCAAATTGAGCTTTTACATAATCTGGCACATACCAAGATTTATTTTTAACCGTTTTTTGTTCTTGTGCTATTGTTTTACCAACAAACATTATAAGCATTACTGCTGTAAATAATTGTTTAATTTTCATGTTACTTTAATTCTATAAGTTCAATATCAAAACCATCTTGTTTTACGCTAATAATTCCGTATTCTGGCTTTTTAAGTGCCGGAATTACTAAGTAATTAACATCACCTTCTTCATAAAAATACCCGTGTGTATGACCATGCACAGAAAGTGCAACATTATTTTCTTTTAAAATAGTATTGTACTGGTTTTTCATATCGTCTGGTAAATCGTTACTAACTACAATAGGAATGTGAGAAAAAGAAAAAACCTGATTGTAATTTGCGTTATCACTTAACTCGTTAGACAACCAATCAAAATCTGGGTCTTTATTACTTTCCCAAATAATATCGTCAAACATCACAAATTTATTATTGTTAAATTCGAAAGAGTAATTATAATCACCAAACATTTCTTTGTAAATTAAAGCTCCGTTAGAGTTATAATCATGATTACCAATTACAGTAAAATAAGGTTTCTTTAATGTTTTCATGATATCGTAAAAAATTTCGAACTCTTTTAAAAGAGCTTGATCTGCAATATCACCACCAAAAACAACAAAAGCAATATCTTCTCTATTATTGATATCTTCTACTACAGATTTTAAGTTATTATAAAAATAATGTACATCTGTAACAAAAGCGAATTTAAAATCTTGATTATTTTGCTCTAATTCTGCTAAAAGTTTTAAGTTTTTTGCAGTTGTGTTTTTTTCTGAACTATTTACTCCAGCTTCATAAACACTATATTCAAAAAGGTTTTCGCAGGCAATAAATAATGTAATAATGCTTAAAAGCATTACTAGTTTAAAATTTTTCATTGTATTAAATTAATATATGATTTTTTAAATGCTTAATTCATTAACAATTTTAATAGACGATGCTATTAAAAAAACTTACATAATTAAAAGTAAAGTTGACGAAAGCTATTTTTTAGAAATTCTTACTCTCCAGAATAACTTACAAAGTTTCTTGGAGTTTCGTACAACGTAATTTTTAAATCTAAATTAGTTGGTAATAACTTTCTTAATTTATTGTAGGTTACAACACAAATATTTTCTGCTGTAGGATTTAATTCTTTAAATTCTGGTACTTCTAAATTTAAATTTTTATGATCAAAACAATCTTCAATTTCCGATTTAATGTGATTTCTTAAAATACCTAAATCATAAACATAACCAGTTTCTTTGTCGATTTCTCCTGTTAAAGAAACAATCAATTCGTAATTATGACCATGAAAATTAGGATTGCTGCATTTACTAAAAACTTCAAAGTTTTTTTCATCACTCCAATCTTTTCTATACAATCTATGTGCAGCGTTAAAATGTGCTTTTCTATGAACTGTAACTTTAGGCATCTGTTAGTTTTTCGTAAGATTTATCAAAAATTATTTTAAACCATTCTGTATAACTTGCAGGGTTTTCTTCGATGTCTTTTTTCACATCATCTAATAACATCCATTTGTAAGCCTCTACTTCTTCTTTGTTAATGTTAGGTGCATCGTTATATCTACCTATCATTACATGATCTAATTCATGCTCTGTTAAACCGTTATCAAAAGGAGCTTTGTAAATGAAAGAAAAAACCTCTTTAATATCTGTAACAAAACCCATTTCTTCTTGTAATCTTCTTCTACCCGCTTCTAAGTTACTTTCTCCTTCTCTTTGATGAGAACAGCAAGTATTTGTCCATAATAACGGCGAATGGTATTTAGATGCAGCTCTTTGTTGTAGCATTAACTCTCCATTATCATTAAAAATAAAAACCGAAAAAGCTCTGTGTAATAATGCTTTTTCGTGGGCTTCAATTTTTTCCATTAAGCCTATTTGCTTATCGTTTTGGTCTACTAAAATTACTTGTTCTTTCATTATTGCAAAAATAAGGAATACAAGTATCAATAAATCATAAAAATTGATTAAAAACTATAAGATTTTTCTATTCTTTTATGTTGATGATTTATATTTGAAAATTATAATAAACTTTTACTTTATGAAATTTTACCTTAAATTACTCTTCTCCATTTCTTTAGCAACACTTTATCAATGTGATAATTCTGAACCTAAGAATAAAAAAAATGATGATAAAATTAATGTAAAACAAACTATAGAGAAAAAAGTAGAAAAGCGTTGGGATAGCTTAAATAAAACAAATGTTGAGGCTTTTTTTACAGAATACGGCAAGCAAAACAAAGAAAATAAAGTTATTATAAAAACCAAATTTGGTAATATAAAGTTACGCTTATATGATGATGTACCAATTCACAGAGCTAATTTTATATTCTTAACCAAACTTAAATTTTTTAATACAACGGTAATTTATAGAGTTGCCAAAAACTTTGTTATTCAAGGTGGTAATTCTGATGAAACATATACCCACAATCAAAGAAGATTGTATGGTAATTATCTAATTAAACCCGAATTTAGAGCAAACAGAAAGCATAAATATGGTGCATTGGCAGCTGCTAGACAGTGGGAAAAAAATCCGAATAAATTATCAAGTCCTTTTGAATTTTATATGGTACACAGTAGAAATGGCGCACATCATTTAAATAATGAACACACTGTTTTTGGAGAAGTAATTTCTGGTTTTGATACATTGGATAAAATTTCTAAAGTAAAAGTTGGTGTAGATGAATGGCCTGTTGAAGATATTAAAATGACAATAGAAATTTTAGATTGATATTTCTCTTTGTAAAACCTATCTTTGCACCTCAAATTTTGTAGATGAGTTTTTTAAAGGAAATAGCACGTAGAAGAACATTTGGTATTATATCGCATCCAGATGCAGGTAAAACAACATTAACCGAAAAACTTTTGCTTTTTGGTGGTGCAATACAAGAAGCTGGTGCTGTTAAAAATAATAAAATAAAAAAAGGGGCAACTTCAGATTTTATGGAAATCGAACGTCAGCGTGGTATTTCTGTAGCTACGTCTGTGCTTGCCTTTATTTATAAAGATAAAAAAATAAATATACTAGATACACCTGGGCATAAAGATTTTGCAGAAGATACTTTTAGAACTTTAACTGCTGTAGATAGCGTTATTGTTGTAATTGATGTTGCAAAAGGTGTAGAACCACAAACCGAAAAATTAGTTGAAGTTTGTAGAATGAGAAGCATACCAATGTTGGTTTTTATCAATAAATTGGATAGAGAAGGAAAAGATGCTTTTGATTTATTAGATGAAGTAGAACAAAAGTTAGGTTTAACAGTAACTCCTATGAGCTTTCCTATTGGAATGGGATATGACTTTAAAGGGATTTACAATATTTGGGAGAAAAAAATCAATCTTTTTTCTGGAGACAATAAAACTTCTATTTCAAAAGGTGTAGAGTTTGATGATTTATCAAACCCAGAACTAGATAACATTGTTGGTGAAACTGCCGCAGAAACCTTGCGTGAAGAGATAGAATTGATAAGTGAGGTTTACCCAGAATTTGATAGAGATGTTTACCTGAGCGGTTCACTCCAACCTGTGTTTTTTGGTTCTGCCTTAAACAATTTTGGTGTAAAAGAATTATTAGATGCTTTTATAGAAATTGCACCATCACCACAACCAAAAAAAGCAGAAGAACGTTTGGTAGACTCTAAAGAAACAAAACTAACTGGTTTTGTCTTTAAAATTCATGCAAACATGGATCCTAAACATAGAGATCGTCTTGCATTTATAAAAATTGTATCAGGAACTTTTAAAAGAAATTCTCCTTATTTACATGTTAGAAATGGAAAAAAAGTAAAATTTTCTAGTCCGAATGCATTTTTTGCTGAAAGAAAAGAAATTGTAGAAGAATCTTTTCCTGGTGATATTGTTGGTATACACGATACTGGTAATTTTAAAATTGGAGATACATTAACAGAAGGTGAACAGTTAAATTTTAAAGGCATACCAAGTTTTTCTCCAGAACATTTCCGTTATGTAAATAATGCAGACCCAATGAAGTCTAAACAATTATACAAAGGTTTAGATCAGTTAATGGATGAAGGTGTAGCACAATTGTTTACATTAGACATGAATGGACGTAGAGTAATTGGTACAGTTGGTGCGTTACAATACGAAGTTATTCAATATAGATTAGAACACGAATACGGTGCAAAATGTACCTACGAAAATTTGCAAGTTCATAAAGCGTGTTGGGTTGAACCAGAAAACCCAAAGAATGACGAATTTAAAGAATTTAAAAGAGTTAAACAGCGCTATTTAGCAAAAGATAAGCAAGGTCAATTGGTGTTTTTAGCAGATTCTGAATTCACAATTCAAATGACACAAAGTAAATATCCTACCGTTAAATTGCATTTTACTAGTGAATTCAAAAATTAGAATATGAAAAAATTTATAATATTACTAATCTTATTATTCGCTTTTAAAACCTATTCTCAAAATTATAGTATCAATAATTTAAAAGGTAAAGAATTAAAAAACAATATCCGTTTAAATTATATATTAATAGATCAACCAGACATTACATACAATTATGGTGATGGTAGTACATATACATTAGACCCAAAAATGGGTTTATTTGGTTTAAATTATAATATTCCTTTAACTGATTGGCTATACACAGGTGCAGGTTTTCATGGCGCTGTTTATGGCGATCAAGGTGGTTTATTTACGCTAGGTGTAAATCTTGGTGTAAACAAAAAAATCTATAAAAATTTATATTTTGATGCAAATATTCACTTTGGTGGTGGTGGCGGATTTAGAAGTTTAGTAAACGGTGGAGGTATAATTTACCCAAATATTGGTTTACAATATAAAACAGATAAGTTTGCATTTGGTTTACAGTATGGACATGTAAACTTCTTTACAGGTATTCAAAAAGGAGATAATATTTCTTTTTTTGTAGAAATTCCTACAACAGTTAGATCTGCTTCTTATAAAGATGCCCAAGAAAGATTTGAAGTGGAAAATACTTTTAGTGATAATTATTGGCAAAAACCAGCTGTAAAAAGTGTTCAACAGATTACATTTGATTATTTATTTCCTGTTGGCTCAACAAGAAATGATGGTTTCGGAAACTTTAACAACACCACTCCTATTTCACAAACATTAAGTCTAATTGGTTTCGAATACCAACGTTACTTAACAAAAAGTTCTTTTGCTTACGCACATCTAGATGCTATGTATGGTGGCTTAAGAGCTGGTTTTATGGATGTTTTTATTGGTTTAGGTAAAAACTTTGTACAAACAAAACATGTTAACTTATTTGCCAAAGCTGGTATTGGTGCAGCTGGTGGTAGAATTTTTCCAGAAGGTGGCTTAACAGTATATCCAAGTATTGGTGCAGATGTTAAAATTACCAAAACGATTGGCGTAAGTCTTCACGGAGGATATCATAGATCTGTTGGTGGAACTTTTGAAGCTTATACCGCTGGTTTTAGCTTAAAATATTACGGATTAAGTGGTGGTATTAAAAATCCTTATTCAAAAGAAAAAATTAAATCTATAAAAACCCAAGGTATTCAAATAGGATTTCAAAATCAAACTTATTATGATGTTGCAATTCTTGATAGACCAGATAATGATTTACAATTATTGGCAGTAAAAATTAATTACGACCTTAGTAAACGTTTTTATGTAGCTGGAGAAGCTTCATTTGCATATTTGGGAGGAGCTGGTGGATATGCTCACGGAATTTTTGGATTAGGAGTAAAATCTAATAGATTCTTAAATGATAAATTTTCATTATTTGCAGAAGCTGCAGGTGGTGTTGCTGGTGGTGGCGGTGTAGATTCTGGAGAAGGTGTTTTAATAAGACCTACAATTGGTGTTAATTATCATGTTTCAAAAGATTTTTCTTTCCATGCTTCTGGTGGTCAAATGTGGTCTCCTTACGGAAATGTAAATTCAACAAATATAAATGTTGGTATTTCTTACGGATTGTCAATCTTAAATTCAAAAAAATAAATACAGTTTAAACTGTAAATAATAATAAAGTAAAATAATTAAATAATAAGAAATGAATAACGGAATCTATGCAAAATTCACTACATCAAAAGGTGAAATTTTAGTACAATTAGAACACGAAAAAACTCCTGGTACTGTAGGTAATTTTGTTGCTTTGGCAGAAGGAAATTTAGAGAATGAAGTAAAAGAGCAAGGCACACCTTATTATAATGGTCTAAAATTTCATAGAGTTATTCCAGATTTTATGATTCAAGGTGGTTGCCCGTTAGGAACAGGAACAGGTAACCCAGGTTATAAATTTGATGATGAATTTCACCCTGATTTAAAACATGATGCACCAGGAAAGTTGGCTATGGCTAATTCTGGACCTTCAACAAATGGTTCTCAATTTTACATCACGCATGTGCCAACACCTTGGTTAGATGGTAAGCATACTGTGTTTGGTTCTGTAATAGAAGGACAAGATGTTGTTGATGCTGTTGCTCAAGGCGATGAGTTAACATCTTTAGAAATTGTAAGAGTTGGTGCAGATGCAGAAGCTTTTAATGCAGTCGAAGCTTTTAGAACTTTTGAAGGAGCTAGAGAAAAAAGAGAAGCAGAAGAAAAAGCAAAACAAAAAGAACTTTTAGATAGTGTAGCTGCTGGCTATGATGAAACTACAAGTGGTTTACGTTATCAAATTTTACAAAAAGGTGAAGGAAAAAAAGCAACTAAAGGAGCTGGAGTTTCTGTACACTATAAAGGACAGCTATTAGACGGAACAGTTTTTGATTCTTCATACAAAAGAAAACAACCAATTGATTTTAATGTAGGTGTTGGTCAAGTTATTGCTGGTTGGGATGAAGGAATTCAGTTGTTACAAGTTGGTGATAAAGCTCGTTTTGTAATTCCATCTCATCTAGCCTACGGTGCTGCTGGAGCTGGTGGTGTAATTCCTCCAAATGCTACACTTATTTTTGATGTAGAATTAATGGACGTTAAGTAATCTAATTACTTAAAAATATTAAAAAGCCTCAATACATGATTTGTATTGAGGCTTTTTGTTTTGTTAAAAAAACGAATTAAAAAATATAACTACTTAATTTTCTTTATATTAAAAGCAGTTAGTTTCTTTAATTAAATTAAAACTCCTATCATGAAAAAACCTGATTTTAGTAATTTAAAAGTAATATATGTTAATTGTACTTTAAAAAAGTCTCCTGCAAAAAGTCATACCTCTTTGTTAATGCAAGTTTCCAAAGACATTTTAAAAAAAGAAAAAGTAAGATTTGAAGAAATTAGATTTATCGATTACGATGTAGCAAGCGGTGTCTATCCTAATATGACTGAGTATGGATGGAATAAAGATGATTGGCCTATATTATTTAATAAAATAATTGAAGCTGATATTTTAATTATTGGAACGCCAATTTGGTTGGGAGAGAAATCTTCTGAAGCTCAAAAATTAATAGAAAGATTATATGCCATGAGTAGCAAAACAAACGATAAAGGTCAGTATTTATTCTACGGAAAAGTTGGTGGCTGCTTAATTACAGGAAATGAAGATGGAGTTAAACATTGTGCTATGGGCATTTTATATTCTTTACAACATGTAGGATATTCTATTCCTCCGCAAGCAGATGCTGGCTGGATAGGTGAAGTTGGACCAGGACCAAGTTATGGCGATACAGAATGGAGAGATAAAAAATTAGAGAATCCTGTTGGTTATAAAAGTGATTTCACAAATAGAAATACCACCTTTATGATTTACAATTTGTTACATCTTGCATCAATATTAAAAAATAATGATGGATATCCAAGTTATGGGAACTCTAGAGAAGATTGGGATGATGGAGAACGTTGGAATTTCGAAAACCCAGAATATAGATAAAACAAAAAAGCGTATTCTAAAGAATACGCTTTTATAAAACTCTAAATTTTTATATGTTTTGAGATAACCAATCTCCTACTTCATTAGTTCCGTAAGATTTACCACCATCTGCTAAATCTTCTGTAACAATACCTTTATCTAAAGCATTATTTACAGCTTCTCTAATTGCTTTTCCTTCTTCTTGTAAGCCAAAATTTTCGAACATCATTGCAGCAGATAAAACTGTTGCCATTGGGTTTGCAATATTTAAACCTGTTGCTTGTGGATACGAACCGTGAATTGGCTCAAATAAACCAATATTAGAACCTAAAGATGCACTTGGCATTAAACCCATAGAACCAGAAATTACAGAAGCTTCATCTGTTAAAATATCTCCGAATAAATTTTCAGTAATTAAAACATCATAACTATTTGGCCATTGCACCAAACGCATTGCAACTGCATCTACAAATTCATAAGAAACTTCAACTTCTGGATATTCTTTCTCCATCGCTTGTACAGTTTCTCTCCATAATCTAGAAGTTTCTAAAACATTTGCTTTATCTACACAGCAAAGTTTTTTTCCACGAGTCATTGCTAATTCAAAACCTTTTTTTGCCAAACGTTGTACTTCTGCTCTTGTATAAACACAATTATCAAAAGCAGTTTCACCTTCATCTCTTCTACCCTTTTCTCCGAAATAAATTCCACCAGTCAATTCACGTAAAAAAACTAAATCTGTACCTTCAATTCTTTCTCTTTTTAATGGAGATTTATCTAATAAGGAAGGAAATGTAAATGTTGGTCTAACATTTGCAAACAAACCTAATTTCTTACGCATTTTTAACAAACCTTGCTCTGGACGAACTTTTGCTGAAGGGTCGTTATCAAATCTTGGATGACCAATAGCCCCAAATAAAACAGCATCTGAAGATACACAAATTTCGTGTGTTTCGTCCGGATAAGGTTCTCCAACAGCATCAATGGCTGCGGCACCCGTTAAAGCTGGTCTCCAATTTATCTCGTGATTAAATTTTTTAGCAATTGCATCAGATACTTTTACTGCTTGATCAATTACTTCTGGTCCAATTCCGTCTCCTGCTAATAAAGCAATATTTAATTTCATATTTTTAAACTTTTAGCTGTTTTATTTTAATTATTTAAATAATATTCAGCATTTTTTCTGTGGCTTTAATTGCAGATACTGTTTGATCTGAATCTAAACCATGTGTTATAAATTCTTTTTTATCTCTTTGCCAAGTAATAATAGTTTCACATAATGCATCAGAATGACTACCAGGAGGAATTCTAACAGCATAATCAATTAATTTTGGCAATTCTTTTTTACTATGGATTTTATATAACTTTTTTAACGCATTCATAAAAGCATCAAACTGACCATCTCCTTGTGCATGAGCCTCATACATTATTCCTTCAACTTTTAATTGTAATGTTGTAGAAGGTTTCATACCTTTTGCATGACCTAAAACATAATTTTCTACAACTACACGTTTTTCTATGGAATCGCTATCTAAAACGTCAGAAATTATATATGGTAAATCTTCTTGAGAAACAATTTCTTTTTTATCTCCTAATTCAATAATTCTCTGAGTTACTTTTTTTAACTCTTCATCATTTAAACTAAGTCCTAAATCTTGTAAATTCTTCTGTATATTTGCTTTTCCAGAGGTTTTACCTAATGCATATTTACGTTTTCTACCAAAACGTTCTGGCATTAAATCATTAAAATAAAGATTGTTTTTATTATCTCCATCTGCATGAATTCCTGCAGTTTGTGTAAAAACATTAGCACCAACTACAGGTTTATTAACAGGAATTCTAAATCCTGAAAATGTTTCGACTAGTTTGCTAACTTTATTTAATGCTTTTTCATTTACGTTGACTTTTACATCATCTAAAAAATCATTAATTACCGCAATAACACTTGCCATTGGTGCATTTCCTGCACGCTCGCCCATTCCGTTAATTGTTAAATGTAAACCATTTGCACCTGCTTTAACAGCTTCCATAACATTTGCAACACCTAAATCGTAATCGTTGTGACCATGAAAATCGAAATGTGTATTAGGATGTCTTTCCCTTAACTCAGCAACATATGTATAAGTTTCGTTTGGCGTTAAAATACCTAATGTGTCTGGTAATAAAATACGTTCTATTTTTTGCGCTGTTAAAAAATCTAAATAAGAAAAGACGTATTCTTTAGAATTTCTCATTCCGTTAGACCAATCTTCTAAATATACATTGGTTTTAATGTTATTTTTAGCTGCTAATTCTATGGTAGACTTTATATCTGCAAAATGCTGTTCTGGCGTTTTTTTAAGTTGATGTTTAAGATGATTTAAAGAACCTTTGGTTAATAAATTTTGAACTTTTGCTCCAGAATCAACCATCCAATCAATAGATTTTCCACTATCAACAAAAGTTAGTACCTCTATATTTTCTATAAAGCCATGTTCATTTGCCCAAGAAGTAATTTTTTTAACGGCTTTTAATTCACCTTCCGAAACTCTTGCAGATGCAATTTCTAAGCGATCTACTTTTAATTCTTCTAATAATAATTTTGCTATTGTTAACTTTTCTGAAACAGAAAACGACACTCCAGATGTTTGTTCTCCATCACGAAGTGTCGTATCCATTATTTCTATCTTTCTTTTCGCCATAATCTAACTACTATTTTAAAAAAACTATTTTAAAATGGTCTAGTTTCAGCAAAAGCAGAAATTTCGTTTTCGATGTTTTTTAAATAATCTATATCATCAAAACCGTTTAACATATTGTCTTTTTTATAAGCATTAATATCAAAAGATTCAGACTCGCCAGTTGCTACTAAAGTAACAGTCTGCTTTGGTAAATCTACTTTAATTTCTGTTTTAGGATTTGCCATAATTGCTGCAAATAAAGTATCTGCAAATTCTGGAGAAACTTGTACTGGTAAAACACCTACATTTAAACAATTATTCTTAAAAATATCTGCAAATGCAGACGAAATAACGCAACGTAAACCAAAATCATAGACAGACCACGCTGCATGTTCTCTAGACGAACCTGAACCAAAATTTCTACCTCCTACAAGTATCTTAGATCCTGCATAAATTTCTTTATTTAAAGGAAAATCTTCTTTAGGTGTTCCGTCTTGATTAAATCTCCAATCACGAAAAAAATTAATATCAAAATCTTTACGCTCTGTCGCTTTTAAGAAACGAGCTGGTATGATTTGATCTGTATCTACATTCTCTGTTGGTAAAGGATATGCTGTACTTGTTAATATGTCAAATTTATCGTAAGCCATTTTATTTCTTTTATGCTGTTAATAATGTTCTTGGATCTGTTACTTTACCTTCTACTGCAGAAGCGGCAGCTACTAAAGGACTTGCTAATAAGGTTCTAGATCCCGGACCTTGTCTACCTTCAAAATTTCTATTTGATGTTGAAACTGATAATTTTCCTGAAGGGATTTTATCATCGTTCATTGCTAAACAAGCAGAACAACCTGGTTCTCTTAATACAAAACCGGCAGCATCTATAATTTTATCTAAACCTTCTGCTTTTATTTGATCTACTACTTTATGTGATCCTGGTACTAACCAAGCGGTAACATTATCTGCTTTTTTTCTTCCTTCTACAATAGAACAGAATGCTCTAAAATCTTCTATTCTACCGTTTGTACAAGATCCTAAGAAAACAAAATCAATTTCTTTACCTATCATAGCATCTCCTTCATTAAAAGACATATAACCTAATGATTTTTTATAGGTTTCTACGCCACCTTCTACAGTTTCTGCATTTGGTATTGATTTTGTTACACCAATTCCCATCCCTGGGTTTGTACCGTAAGTTATCATTGGTTCTATATCTGATGCATCATAATTAAATTCTACATCAAATTCTGCACCTTCTTCTGTATATAAAGTTTCCCAATATTTCATTGCTTTATCCCAGTCTGCTCCTTTAGGAGTTTGAGAACGTCCTTTTATATATTCGAAAGTTTTTTCGTCTGGGGCAATCATACCACCACGAGCACCCATTTCTATAGATAAGTTACATACTGTCATACGACCTTCCATAGTCATATTTTCAAAAACATCACCTGCATATTCTACAAAAAATCCGGTAGCACCAGACGTAGTTTGCTTTGATATAATATACAAAGCAACATCTTTTGGCGTAACTCCTAAACCTAACTTGCCATTTACGTTTATGCGCATTTTTTTAGGCTTTGGTTGCATAATACATTGTGTAGACAATACCATTTCTACTTCAGATGTACCAATACCAAAAGCAATTGCACCAAAAGCACCATGTGTAGATGTATGAGAATCTCCACAAACAATAGTTGCTCCTGGCAAAGTAATTCCGTTTTCTGGACCAACAACATGCACAATTCCGTTATTTACATCACCTAAACCCCAGTGAGAAATACCATATTTTGCAGCATTTTTTTCTAAAGCGTTTAATTGGTTTGCAGATAATGGATCTGCAACTGGTAAATGTTGATTTATTGTTGGTGTGTTATGATCTGCAGTAGCAAATGTTCGCTCTGGATATACAACACTGTTTCCTCTACTTTCTAATCCTAAGAACGCTACGGGGCTTGTAACTTCGTGGATAAAATGACGATCTATAAAAAACACATCAGGTCCGTCTTTTACACTACGTACTACATGTGAATCCCATACTTTGTCAAATAATGTTTTTGCCATTTTTCTTCTTTGTTATATTCAAACTATAATCTATTATCAAAAATATAGTATTTCTTGAATCAAAATCAGTAGAAAAAAACAAAAGCATTATATCCAAATGTTAAAGACTATCGTAATTAATTAAAAAACAGTATTTTAACTTAATTTGAAATACGATGTCTAATTTTTAAAGTTTGCAATATTTAAAAATATATTTATAAAATTACAATGCAAAACGGTATTTAAATATTAATGATATTGATGATACTTATCTAAAGTATAAAATATATTTTGTTTATCCGTCTAACAAAAAAAACAAGTATAAATACCTGATTTAATATAAATTACATTGTTGATACAATATAATTAGCTATATTTATATCTTAAATTATTTTGAGGTATTATATCATCATTAAAGTATACAATTTGTAGAAAACTATAATTCTATATCATTTAATAAAATAGCATTAGATATTTCCTCCATTTTTATTGTTTAAGACTAAGAGTTTTGTTAGTCTGTTTTTTTTTTTATTTTAATTATTTTT
>JAHDHO010000052.1 GCA_020631275.1 Polaribacter sp.
AAAATCTGGACTTGTATCAATATGAGCTACAAAACCAATTGTAGGTACTCTATGTTCTATATTACTTGGTAAAGTTGCCATGATGTAGCAATTTTCATCTAAATCTACATCTTGCATTCCTATTTTTTTTAAATCTTCTACCAAAACCTTAGCTAAATCCCATTGTTTTTCTGTACTCGGAAAAGCTGGGTTATTTGGGTCAGATTCTGTATCTATAGTTACATACTTTATAAATCTATCTGTAATATGTTTTTTATCAATCATTTACTGTTCAATTTTAATTTTGCCTATTAAAGTTAAAGCTTTACATATTCTTTTTTCTACCAAAGAATCGCCATAAATTTCTGCTTTAATAGCTAAAGAACTACTTTTATTTAAAGGTACAAATACTTGTAAAGATTTGTATTTAAATTTTTGTTTTTTACCAATAGAAATTACGTAATAACTTTTTCTATTTAAAAAAATAATTTCTTTTTGTTTTTTTTGAATTAGTTTATTTGTAAGGTTTTCGTGCTCTATTTTTAGTTTAAAAATATCATCTATTTGTATGGAATTATTGATAAAATTTACATCTAAAAGCAAGCTCTTTGTAAGCTGTTTTGTTGTGTCTGCTGTATAAATAGAAGATTGATAATTGTCTGTAAAAGTGCTTGTTTTCCAGTTGTTAGGTAAACTTATTTTAAAGTTATTTTTAGCATCCGAAAATTCTTTTAAATTGTTAAAATAAATCTCATTACAACTAAGGTTTTGTTTTAAGTCTGATGTATTATTACAATTGAATAATAGGAGCGAAGTTCCTAAGATAAATATGCTTCTTAAAATTAATTTATAATTCAAGTTTTCCAATTTTATTAGCACCACCTAACCAAGCAGTATTTTTATTTATAAATTGAATGGTATAATAACTCTCATCAGACACTTTTTTCCAAGTCAATCCGCCATCTTTAGAGTAAGAAATTCCGGTTTTACCAACAGCAAAAACTTCTTTTCCGTTAGTATTTGGCACAAATTGAATGCAACTTTTATAATTAGGGTTTTTAGAATCTGCAATTAAAGTCCAAGTTTTACCACCATCTGAAGTAATTGCCTTGTTTGCCTTATTTTCTAATGGTTTTGAATAATCTCCTCCAATTGCAATTCCGTTATTATTATCATAAAAATCAATAGAATACATTCCTTGTGGTCCGTTACCTTGTATTATCGGTGTTTCAAATATTTGCCATGTTTTTCCGAAATTATTAGACTTTAAAATTCTAGATTTTTTACCACCAGAAGCAATATAAACAGTGCTTCCAACCGTTTTAATATTGGTGTTACTTGCCGCAAAAAAAGCTTCGCCTTCTGCTATTTCAGGTAAATTTTCACACGGAATTTTATGCCAAGTTTCTCCGCCATCATCAGTAATTAAAATGGAAGCACAATTTTCTGTAGGATCACCAACCGCGATACCGTGTTTATTATCATCAAAAAAAGCAATCGCATCATAAAAAACTTTAGTATCTTCTTCTACATATTGTAAAGTTGCTTCCATATCAGAAATTTTATATAGCAATGCAGGATTGGCAATAGATAATGCAAAATAATCAGAACCGTTAAAAGCTAAACTTCTAAAATTTGGAATTATAGAATCTTGATATTTTATATTTAAAATAGACCAATTTTTTCCGTTATCTATAGTGGTTCCTATGGTTCCGTTAGAGCCAGCATAAACAACTGTTGTAGAGTCTATAACTTGAATTGCTCTTATACTAGTATCATCAATTTTATATTCTTCTATAGAAATAGAGCTTAGATTTCTTGGCTGATACTCTTGCTTACAAGAGATTAAAAAAAGTAAAATTAAAATAATACCGAATATTCTTCTCATTTTTGATATTTTTATACGACTAAAGTAATCAAATCATAATTGATAATGAAAAAAGCATTGGTAATTTCTGGTGGAGGAAGTAAAGGAGCATTTGCAGGAGGTGTTGCGCAGTACTTAATGAAACATGAGAACAAAAAATACGATTTGTTTTTAGGTACCTCTACAGGAAGTTTAATGGTTTCTCATTTAGCGATGGATATGTTAGATGAGCTTAAAGAGTTATATACCAATGTTAATCAAGAAACCATTTTTAGTAATAATCCTTTTAAAATTAGAAAAGTTGCAGGTGAAAAAGTAATTAGCATCAACCACTTAAATACATTTTGGAATTTTTTAAATGGTAGAAAAACCTTTGGAGAAAGTAAAAATTTAAGGTCTTTAATTAAGAAAAATGTTACTAAAGAAATGTACGTTAAAATTAGAGCTGCAAATAAAGAAGTTGTTGTGACTGTTTCTAATTTAACAGCGAACCAAATAGAATATAAATCGATTAACGATTGTAGTTATGAAGATTTTTGCGATTGGATTTGGGGTTCTTGCAACTATGTTCCGTTTATGAGTTTATTAGAAAAAAATCATTGTCAATATGCCGATGGTGGCTTTGGTTCTTTAATACCAATTAGAGAAGCAATTTTAAGAGGAGCAACAGAAATTGATGCTATTATTTTAGAAACAGAGGTTACTCAAATTAATAGATTGCCTGCAAAGAACCCATTTTCTTTATTATTTGATGTTATGGATTTTATGCTGGTACATGTAGAAAGGCATAATATTACCATTGGTAAATTAGCTGCTTCAAATAAAGATATTAAACTTAACTTATATTATACCCCAACGGTTTTAACCACGAACTCTTTGGTTTTTGATAAAAAGTTAATGAAAAAATGGTGGAAATCTGGATTTAATTACGCTAAATCTAAAGAAGAAGAGAAGATGAGTGAATTTAGACCAGATATTCTTACAGACCAAGAAATGGAAGATTCTGCTGAAGAAGCAGAAAATTTAAATATTTAGCAAAAAAAATCCAGCAATTAAGCTGGATTTTTAATTTGTTATTTTAATTCGGAATACATATTATTCTTTGCTGGTGTAGCCAATTTAGAATTAAATATTTCTTCGGTTTTAATAAAATCTTTTGTTTTTGCTGATGATTTAGCGCCTGTAGAAATATATTCTAAAGTTCTATCTAATAAAGGGTCTGATCTTTCACCTAAAACACCTAAGTTGCCAATATTTTCACTTAAATTAATACCTGTAAAATTTGTTCCAGGTATAATTCCGTTAGGATAGTTTTTACCATCTTTATTGGTAATTTCTAAAACTAATGGCTGCATTGCATATGTGTGATCTGTATTTAAATTGTCTCCACTTCTAAATAAATTATCAGAATCATATAAAGTAATAGAACCTACTTGTTTACCAACAGTTGTTGTACCAACAATTTTTACATCTATGTATGCATCTAAAGCATTTATAACTAATTCTGATGCAGATGCAGAACTACCAGAAACTATAAAATATACTCTAGATAGGTTTAAACTATTTATAGCTTCATCAACAACAATATTATCATTTGCATCTGTTTTTGTAATTTTTGTAGGGAAATTATTCGTAAAATTATCTGAAGAAAATGCGCTTAGAACTTTGTTATTCCATACTTCTTTAGAATATACTTCTCCTGTAAATTGACCAGTTACCATGCTACCTAAATAACCTGCAGTGTTAGTAGATCCACCACCATTATATCTTAAATCTATAATTAAGTCATTAATAGCTTCTGCTTTAAAATTTGCAAACACTGCATTTAAATCTTGGTCGTAACTGCTAGCAAATTGATTGTACATTAAGTAACCAATTTTTTGATTTCCATCTGTAATTACTTTAGAAACTGCTATTGGGTTTTCTTGCACTTCTGTTTTTTCAAGAACAGCAGTACTGTTATTAGCTACAGGGCTACCTTCATTATAATCTGCAAAACCTAATGTTATCGATGCATCATCATTAAATAATAAATCTCTAAAATTAGAATCTGTTAATTGAATTCCGTTTACAGTACTAAAATAAGAACCTCTTGTTATACCAGCTGTTGCAGCACTAGAGTTTGGAATTACATATCTTACGTAGCCAAATATTTTTGTGGCACTGTTTACATCTCTTACTAAACCAAAATCTAGACCAGTACTTAAATTAATTCCCTGAAAAGAGTTTTCTAAAGCAACATAATCATCAACAATCCAAGAAAAACGATCTACAACTCCTGGATCACTTAATAAGCTATTAAAAGTAGCTTCTGGAGAGTCATATTGTCTAAAATGAGTGTATAAACCTTCAAAATTATTGAATCTGTTATCAGCTAAATCAGGCACATCTTCTTGCCATAAATAATACAAGTTTAATCCTTTCCAAATGAAATAATTTATTTCATCATCTGTAGTAACAATAAATTCTTCAACTTCTTCTGGAATTTGATTGTTGACTTCTTCTTTGCTGCACGATGCAGTTAAAACTAATAAGGATAGTAAACTTGTTAAAAAATATTTTTTCATATTAATATGTGTTAGGTAAATCTTGTTTAATAAATACACCATTATCAAATTCTCTTTGTGTATCTATAGATTTGTATAAATATATAAAATTATTAGGATTACAGGTAACATTTGTACCAAGATTTCCTGTTGAAATATATTCTAATACTTTATCTAAAATAGGTTCTGATCTTTCACCTATAACACCTAGATTTAAAATATCTTCATTTGGACAAGTTGCAATTGTTGGTGTAAACCCCTCGTTATAGGTTTGGTCGTCTTTATTGTAAAAACTTAACACCACTGGTTGTAAAGCTACTGTATGGGTTTCGTTTTTTAGTTCGAAATCATAGTCTTGAGAATTGTATAAAGTTATAGAACCTGTATTGTTACCTCTTGTATTTGTGCCTATAATATGAACATTTATATATGGGTTTAGGCTGTTTATTAATAATTCTATTGCAGAAGAGCCAGAAAAGTTGTTTCCATTTAAAATTATATAAATATCTGTTAGGTTTAAACTATTAAAATCTGTTGTAATATTAAGCTTAGCAGGGAATTTAGTAATTAAAGAATCTGGTTGGTTTTCTAAAAACCAAGGTTGTGCTTTCGAATTCCATTCTTCTTTTATAAAAATTTCATCTGTAAATTGTCCGGTAATTATGGTTGCCAAATTTGTAATATTCTTAGCAAAACTACCACCAGAAATATTATATCTTAAATCTAAAACTAATTCTTTAATATTTTGATTTTTAAAACTTAAGAAAGTGTTATTTAAATTGTTAATTGATAATTTAGATAGATTGTTGTTATACATTAAATAACCAATATTGTTTGAACCTATACTAAAAGTTTTCTCTAAAAATGTGGTATCGTAATCGTAATTTTCTTTTTCTAAAGCAACGGTTTTGGCATTTGATGTAACAGTAGTTCCGTCAAAGTCTACCATATTTAAAGTATAAGATGTATCTCCATTTATTAATAAATCGAAATAATTATCTTCTGTTAATATAATGTTGTTTACAGCGTTAAAAAACTCACCTCTTTTTAAGTTTTTTGTTGCTGCATTTGAATTTGGCAAAATATGCGTTATATAACCAATAACAGTATTTGTAGTAGTGTTTGGTTGTGCAATGATACCAAATTCCATTCCGTTTACAAATGAAGACCTAGGTATATCCATATCTAAATTTGTATAATCTTCAATAAGTGTAGATTTTGTATCTGTATTTAATAGTAAACTAGAAAAAAGTGTGTTGTAATCTGTAAAACCACTTAAATAAGCATTTAATTGTTGGTCTGAGTTAAAGCGTCTGTCAGATAAATCAGCAATTTGATCTTGATGTAAGTAATATGCATTTAAACCTTTCCAAACAAAATCGTGTACAACTAAATTTTCGGGTAATTGATATTCTTTAGAACAATTGATAAATAATATAGTAATTGTGCTAAAATAAAAGAGTTTTAAGAGGTTTTTCATTTATAAAAAATAAGAATTGTTTTAATAATCTAACGCAATATAAATAGAAATAGTATTATTTTTAAATTCTTGTGTAACAAAATATATTGTTGCTCGTCGTAGTATTGTAAACCCGATAATAAAATAAGTTTAATTAAGTGGTTTACTATTAATCAACCAAATTAAAATGAACCAATCAGACTTTTTAAAAGTTGTTTTACCCTTTAAGGATAAGGTCTTTAGATTAGCCAAAAGATTATTGGTGTCTACAGAAGAAGCCGAAGATGCTACACAAGAGCTTATTTTTAAGTTGTGGCGTAGTAAGGATAAAATAGCTGGTTATAAAAATGTAGAAGCATTTGCAATGACAATGACAAAAAATTATTGTTTTGATAGATTAAAATCTAAGCAAGCAAGTAATTTAACATTAGTACACAGTAATTATAAAGAGAAAGAAACGTCTTTAGATAAAAAACTAGAACATCAAGACAGTGTAAATCAAGTGCACCAATTGATAGAAAGGTTGCCAGAACAACAAAAGATTATTATTCAGTTAAGAGATATTGAACAATATGATTTTGATGAGATTTGTAAAATGGTAGATATGAAACCAACCGCTGTAAGAGTGGCATTATCTAGAGCAAGAAAAACAATTAGAGAACAATTAATTAAAAAACACAACTATGGAGTTAGCTAACATAGAAAAATTAATAGAAAAGTACGAAAACGCAGAAACTACTTTGCAAGAAGAGGCAACCTTAAGAAACTATTTTAAAGAAGGTGATGTAGCACAACATTTGCAAGAGTATGCTTATATGTTTACCTACTTTTCTGTGTCGAAAGATGAAACGTATACAAAAACCATTAAGTTAGAAACTAAAAAATCTAAAAAGAAAAACTTTAAATGGTTGTCTGTTGCAGCATCTGTAGTCTTATTATTTAGTGTATTTGTTGGTAAACAGCAATACAGTGAATATCAAGAAAGAAAAGAAGCCGAAAAAATTTATGCAGAAGTAAGTAAAGGACTAAAATTATTGTCTAAAAACTTAAAAAAAGGAGAACAAGCAGTTGCAACTTTACATACTTATGATAATTCAGTAAAAAAGATTTTAAGATAAACCAAGTAAATATTAGTAAAACCAAGTAAAACAAGAAATGATGAAAAAAATATTATTATTAATAGCATTTGTAGTAACACCTATGTTAAGCAATGCGCAGTCTTTATATGATTCTTTAGAAGATATAAAAGAAGTAGATATGGTAGTTGTTACCAAAGACGCATTTGAAATACTGTCTAAATTTAATTCAGAAAAATTTAAAGATAGCGATGAGATGAAAGTGTTTCAAATGATACAAGAATTAAAAGAATTTAAAATGTTTTCTACAGAAGACAAGGCTATTGCAAATAAAATGGAAAGTATGGTAAATGCTTCTATTAAAAAACAAAACTTAACACAGTTAATGCGAATAAAAGAAGACGATTCTAGAGTTAAGATTTATGTAAAAGCATCTAAAAATAAAGACTTTGTAAATGAAGTTTTAATGTTTATTAAAGGTATCGATAAAAAGACGAATGGCATGTCAGAAGCAGTTATTGTTTCTTTAACAGGTAACATAGATATTAATAAAATGTCTGATCTAGCAGATACTTTTGCAAACAAATAATATAAAATATGTACAATCTAGTTTTCTAAAAATTAGATTGTACCTTTTAAAACTAAAATCAATGAAAAAATTAACAACCATACTTTCTTTACTTTTTGTGCTAGTTTTTGCAAGTTCATGTAAAAACGATAAATCATTACAAAGTTATTTAGTAGATACCAGCGGTAAAGAAGATTTTTATACGGGCGATTTACCAGTAAGTTCTTTATTAACTGCAAATTCTGATGTTTCTGATGATGTAAAAGAAACCATGAAAAGTATCAAAAAAATTAACATAGCTTTTTTACCTAAAACTGCAGATAATTCTGCTGCTTATGAAACTGAAAAAGGAAAATTAAAAAAGATATTTACTAATAACGATACTTACAAAAGCCTAATGTCTATGAAGGCAAAAGGAATGAATGTAAAAGTATACTATTCTGGTGATACAAATTCTATAGACGAAGTTATCGCTTTTGGATATGGTAAAGAAGCCGGAGTAGGTGTAGCAAGATTATTAGGAGAAAATATGAACCCTTCAAAGATAATTGATATGCTAAATAGCGTAAATGTAGACGGAGACAGCGCTTCTTTAAAACAGTTTTCTAAAATGTTTAACAAATAAATAGCATTTTAAACTTATAAAAAAACCTCAATTTCGAAAGAAATTGAGGTTTTTTTATGCAGCCTTTGGTACGTTTTTTGAATTTAACTGCTCATTAACACGTTCTATCTTCATATTTAGTATTTTTGAAGTTTAGAAGAATATATTATTTATGAAGATTAAAATTTGGATTTTATTTGCATTTCTTTCAATAAGCACCCTAAGTTTCTCGCAAAATACTGCCATTTATAGGGCAGAAAGAGAAAAAACACACAATTTAATTCATACAAAACTAAAAGTTAATTTTAATTTTGATAAAAAAGAACTAAACGGAGAAGCTTGGGTTACTGCAAAACCTCATTTTTATGCCACAAATGTTTTTACACTTGATGCAAAAGCAATGTTGTTTGACGAAATTTCTCTTAACGGAACGCAATTAAATTACGATTATGATGATGCTCAAATTGTAATTAAACTTCCAAAAAAATATACGAAAGAAGAAAAATTTACAATTTATTTAAAATATACCGCAAGACCAGAAAAAGTTAAAGAAAAAGGTAGTGCGGCAATTACTAGTGCAAAAGGTTTGTATTTTATAAATGCTGATGGTGCTGATAAAAATAAGCCAACCCAAATTTGGACACAAGGTGAAACAGAAGGAAGCAGTTGTTGGTTTCCAACAATTGATGCTCCTAATCAAAAAACTACTCAAGAAATTTACATTACAGTTCCTAATAAATATGTCACTTTATCTAACGGAGAACTTGTAAGTCAAACAAATAATGGCAATTTAAGAACAGATTATTGGAAAATGGATCAAAAGCACGCGCCTTATTTGTTCTTCATGGGTATTGGTGAGTTCGAAATAGTAAAAGATTCTTATAACAATATTCCGGTAAACTATTATGTAGAAAAAGAATATGCAAAATACGCCAAAGACATCTTTGGTAATACACCAGAAATGATACAATTCTTTTCAGAAAAATTAGGTGTTGCTTATCCTTGGAATAAATATAGTCAAATGGTTGTAAGAGATTATGTTTCTGGTGCAATGGAAAACACAACAGCAGTAGTACATGGCGAACAAGCATATCAAACTCCTGGGCAATTAATCGACGAAAACACACATGAAAACACCATAGCTCATGAACTTTTTCATCACTGGTTTGGCGATCTAGTAACAACAGAAAGTTGGGCTAATTTAACGCTTAACGAGTCTTTTGCTAATTACAGTGAGTACTTGTGGCAAGAATACAAATACGGACAAGAAGCAGCAGAAATGTACATGCATTCTAATGTTAGTTTATATTTAGAAGGTCAGGAGTCTGATAAAGATTTGGTACGTTTTAATTATTTAGACAAAGAAGATATGTTCGATTTGGTAAGCTATAACAAAGGTGGCGCTATTTTGCACATGCTTAGAAATTATGTTGGAGACAAAGCGTTTTTCGAAAGCTTAAAAACGTATTTAAATGACTATAAATATAAGGCAGCAGAGGCACATCAATTGCGTTTAGTATTCGAGAAAGTTACGGGTAAAGATTTAAACTGGTTTTTTAATCAATGGTATTTTGGTGCAAATCATCCAAAAATAGATGTTTCTTATGATTATAATAAGTTAAGAAAAACTGTAACAGTAAACGTTTTACAATTGCAGCCAGAAAGCTTTCAGTTTCCTTTAACATTAGATATTTTTGAAGGTTCTAAACGCAGAAGAGAAACTGTTTTTGTAGAAAAAAATGAAGCATCATTTACATTTCCTTTTAACACAATGCCAGATTTAATTCAGATAAATTCTGATGGTGTTTTACTAGCAGAATTTAATGAAAATAAAGTTTTAAGTGATTATATTTTTCAGTTAAAAAATGCGACACATTTTATGCATCGAAGAGAAGCACTTTTAGAAGTTGCTAAAAAACAAGATGACAAGGTTGCGTTTAACGCTGTTGTTGCGGCATTAGATGATTCATCATATAAAATTAGAGTATTGGCTTTAGAGAATATCGATTTAATTAATAAATTTTCTAAGAAAGATGCCATTCGAAAAATTATGCAACTAGCAAATAACGATTCAAAAACATTGGTTAAAGCCGCAGCTATAGAAACTTTAGGGAAATTAACAGACCCAGAATTAAAATCTATTTTTACTAAAGGTTTGCAAAGTGAATCGTATGCAGTCTTGGGGAAATCTTTAGTTGCGATGTATTACATAGATAAAGATTTGGCTTTAAAAAAATCGAAAGAATTACCAGACGATGTTCGTAAAATATTGGCAACACCGTTAACCCAAATATTTATTGAGTCTAAAGATGAAACAGAATTGCCATTTATTGCAAAAAGTGTTGTCTCTGGTATGTTTTTATCTGGCCAAGGACCAACAAAAGTTATGTATGAAAAAGCTTTTAAAATGATTTCTAAAAGTAACAATATGTTGGCAATTCAAAATTTAGTAGAAGACATGGTAGCCAAAGGGAATCAATATAAAAAGTTTAGTTTCGATAAAGTGGTAATCAACTTAATGAGATCAATAATACAAGAGCAAGAAAAATCTACAAATACAAATAAAGATAGAAATATTGCTATTGTAAAAGAGGCAATGACTGGACTCTTATAATATTTTTTGTAAAAAATAGTTGAATGCTTTATATTATTGCAATCTCTTTATTACTCATACTTTTAATTTTTACTATAATAAGTAATAAAAAAAGAGTTATTAAATCCAAAGAAAAAGTATTTGTGCCCAATCATTGGCACAATATTTTAAGAGATAACGTTTTATTTTATCAAAAGCTAACAGAAAAAGAACAACAACTTTTTCGAGAAAAAATTTCGCGCTTTTTAGCAACCGTTCATATAAGAGCTATCAAGTTTAAAATAGAAGAATTAGATACATTGTTAGTTGCTGCCAGTGCTGTAATTCCGGTATTTAGATTTTCTTCCTGGCATTATACAAATTTAACAACGGTATTAATTTATCCAGATTATTTTGATGATAATTTACAGTTTGACGCTAAGGTAACACACAGAAATATAGGTGGTTTAGTTGGTACAGGTAGGTTCGAAAATCAAATGATTTTATCAAGAAAAGCACTACATCATGGTTTTCATAATAAAACGGATAAAGGAAATACAGCAATTCATGAGTTTATTCATCTTATCGATAAATCGGATGGTGTTATTGATGGTATTCCAGAAGTTTTGCTAGATAAGCAATATACAATACCTTATTTACAGCTAATTCATAAAAAAATCGAAGAAATTAATAATGATGATTCTGATATTAGGAATTATGGAGGTACTTCCGAAATTGAATTTTTAGCCGTTGCCGGAGAGTATTTTTTTGAAAGACCTAAGCTAATGCAAAGAAAACACCCAGATTTATATAAGATGTTAGCGTCTTGTTTTTTTAAAGTTTAAAAAGAGCTAAAAAATATATTTAGTAAAAAAAATTACTCTTGCTCGTAAATAATACTTCTTTGTGTTACTTTTTTGTAACTATTTTTAGGAGTTATAGTCTTACTAGCTTCCGGAAGATAATTTTTACTTTTTGGGTTTAATAAATAATCAAGTTGATGTGCAATCATTTTTTCAAAAGGAACTAAAAAATTAGAAGTATCACAGTCTTCAATTTCTGCTTTTTTAAGTAAATTTAAAACTGTAAAAACAGACTCTATAGTGCTAAGGCAAAGTGATTCTGGCTGTTGTTTGATAATAAATTTAGACTTTATTTTGTTATCAAAACTTACTCTACTTAATTTCTGTAAGTTTTTACTAAGTTTAAGCATTTTTCTTGCACAAGGCCAAGTACCATCCAGAATAAAAATATGAGGATTTTTAAGTAAAAGACTTTCTATTTCTGTTTTTTTTCTGGTAGATAAATTAAAACTCTCTTTACCGGGGTATAACAGGAAAGAAGAATTTTCTTTATTGGCAATTATGTTATTGATTCGCTTATTGTTGGTGAAGTCTACACCAACTACTATTTCTGCATTGTTTAATTGAAGTTTTGTCATAATTCCCGTTCCGTTTTTTTCTTTTTTATATTCTTTTGGATGCATTAAAATGATAAAACGAGTTTTTGTCTTAAAAGAGCGGATGTGTTTACAAATACAAGTGCTGTTTGGTCTCATGCATTTGTAACATTGTATTCTATAATTATGACTTTCTTCGTGCAAAATAAATTTTTTATTAAATGCTTTTGATATGTAAGTTCTAAAAATTTAGTTTGCAAAACTACTACTTTTTAATTCAGAAATATATCAGAGAAAAAAGGAGATTATCATCCATAGAAAATTTCTCTTTTCAATTTTAAAATATAACGATACATTAAGAATTATTTATTATGAAACAAGTTAATTTCATTTCTATGTCCAGGGCTTAATGATATGCAAAAACGGCTTTTTTCTTGGCAACTTTAGAATCTGATAGTTTTAGGGTTTCATTTTTAATTTCTTGAAGGTTAGGGTTTCTCTTTAAAATTAAGTTGTTTTTATTTTGCACAGAATTCTAGTATAAATATCTGTTTTTGCTAGAAAACCAACCTTAAGAAAAAGCATTAAAAATTTAAACAGTAATTATAATCGAGGTAGTATCTTTGCACTTTAATAAATTAGATGTCTACGAACGCGCTTTTAATTACTCCGCCATTTACACAGTTAAATACTGCTTATCCTGCTACGGCATATATTAAAGGTTTTTTAGATTCTAAAGGTGTTAAAACAAAGCAACTAGATTTAAGTATCGAGTTATTTACAAGTGTTTTTACAAAAGAATTTATAGATGCAATTTTTAAACAAGCAGAAATGCTTGGTAATATGTCATTGCCTTTAGTTTGGCAACAAAGAGAAGCATATATAGATAAAGTAGATACTGTAATGAATTATTTACGTGTACAAGAAGTTACTGCAGCTTATCAAATTGTACACAAAGATTTTTTACCACATGGGCACAGGCGTATAAAACTAAATAAAGATTTATCTGTAGAATTTGGTAAACTAGGTATTTTAGACAAAGCAAAACACATTGCCACCTTATTTGTAGAAGAATTGGGCGATTTTATAAATACTAACGTAGACGAGTTTTTTTCATTTACCCGTTATGCAGAACAAATTGGTAGAGCAGCATCTAGTTTTAATACGCTAGAAGAATGTTTGCAATATGAAACCACTTTAATAGAAGACGAAATGTTGTATTTGTTAGAAGAACAATTGCAGCAAGATGCTTATAATTTGGTTTGTTTTACTATTCCGTTTCCGGGTAACTTATTTTCGGCACTAAGATGTGCGCAATTTATCAAAGAAAACTACCCAACAATTAAGGTTGCTTTTGGTGGTGGATATTGCAATACAGAGCTTAGGCGATTAACAGACACACGCATTTTTAATTACGTAGATTTTATAACTTTAGATGATGGTGAAGGGCCGTTATTAAGAATTACAGAGTATTTAGAAAATAAAATAGGAGAGGATTCTTTAGAAAGAACCTTTATTTGTAGAGATAACAAAGTGATTTATGCAGATAAAATTCCGAATACAATTTTTCATCATAAAAATTTACCAGCACCAAGTTATGTTGGGTTACCAACAGCAAAATATCTGTCTTTTTTAGATGTTATGAATCCGATGCATAGAATGTGGTCTGATGGTAAATGGAATAAGTTAACTATTTCGCATGGTTGTTATTGGAAACAATGCTCATTTTGTGATGTTACTTTAGATTATATCGGTAATTATCAAAATACAACTGCAGACGATTTGGTAAACAAAATTGAAAAGATAATTACAGAAACAGGTATTACAGGTTTTCATTTTGTAGACGAAGCAGCACCACCAAAAATGTTAAGAGCACTGGCTAATAAGTTATTAGAACGAAAAGTATTTATAACTTGGTGGACAAATATTAGATTCGAAAAAACTTTTACGCCAGAACTGTGTGCTCTTTTATCAAAATCTGGTTGTATTGCAGTAACTGGTGGTTTAGAAGTTGCGTCCGATAGGTTGTTAGCAAAAATGAAAAAAGGAGTAGACATTGGGCAAGTAGCCAGAGTAACCAAAGCGTTTTCCGATCAAAATATAATGGTTCATGCTTATTTGATGTTTGGTTTTCCTACAGAAACAGCACAAGAAACCATCGATTCTTTAGAAGTTGTAAGACAATTATTTTATAACAATTGTATCCAATCTGCTTTTTGGCATCAATTTGCATGTACCAGTCATAGTCCGGTCGGTAAAAATCCTGAAGAATTTAAAATTAAAATTACAGGACCAAAGTTTGAAGGCTTTGCAGAAAACGATTTATTTCACGAAGACCCAACAGGAGCAGAGCATCATCTTTATAGCGAAGGATTAAATATTGCATTAAATAATTATTTAAATCACAAAGGTTTCGAAATTCCGTTATCAAATTATTTCAATTTTAAAGTCCCAGAAGTTACAGTCAAAAATAATTTAATAGCTGGCCATTTATAAACTTTTTTTTAGAAGCTATTTCCTGCTTTTCGCACTCGCTTTTTTTCTGAAAAAGAAAAAAGAGCTCAAACAAACGCTACAATCAGGGCTAGACTTGTTTGCTAGTTAGGTTAAGGATTAAAAAATAGTTCTTAATTGTAAAAGTAAATGCGCTAACAGGTTTTAGTAAAAGTTTTGTACGATAGTAGGTTATTTTTGATGAGGTTAAGACAAAAATATATTCTAGGTTTTTTTATCAAAAATATTAGATAATTGTGAAGCTTAATCCTGATGCAAGTTGCTTTTGATATTGAGGCATCGTTAAATCAATAATTATTTAAACAGGGTTTTAAGATATTGTAAGTTACATTACAAATTTCTTAAAAATATCATTTAAAGAATCTTCTGGATTTTCACACAAACCCGGATGCGTTTTAGAGCTTTGTATAATGGTACTTCTGCAAGCAGCAAGCCATCTAAATCTGTCTGCAATTTCAAATTCACCAATTTTTCCTCCGGCTTTATTGCCTTCACAAATTTGCACCCAAGCTGCTAAATAATTATTTAAAAAATCAATATCAATTTCAGGGGCAAGTGCTTTTAATTTGTTTGGATTGATGTGGTATTTAATTCCTAAAAACTTTTTTCTTTTAGAAAATAGAATTACACCAACGTTAAAAAACTCTTCGCGTTCTACTTTAGGTACAACTCGTATGATTGCGTATTCAAATGTAAATCTATCTTGCATCTTCTGCTTCTTTTACTAATGAATCTAACATATTTAATTTTGCGTTTAAAAAAGTAATATATGCATTTCTCATTTCGTTAGGTTTTAAAACTTCACCTTCATTTTTTAGCCAATCTTCCGGAATTGTAGAAACTATTTCCATTATTATAGATTCGTTTATTTCTTTTTTAATTTCTAGAGCAGCTTCTTTTAGCTTTGTTGCTTTTGCTAAAAGTACATGGTCTTTAATTAACGGAAACGTTCTTGATAAATGATTTTGCCAAGTGCTCCAATTATGATGAAAGTAAAAACTAGCGCCATTGTCAATTACCCAAAGTTCATTATTCCAATGTAGTAAGTTTGTGTTTTTTGTTGTTCTATCGATATTACTTATCAAACTATCTAATAATACAACTTTAGATGCCGTAAAAGCATCAACTGTAGAAACCAAAGGATCATAGGTAATTGCGCTAGACAAAAAATGAAGTCCTAAATTTAAACCCACACTAAATTTTAATAAATCTTGTATTTCTTCATCGGGTTCTGTTTTAGCAAAAGAATCATCCAAATTCATAAATACTAATTCTGGCACATTTAAGTTTAAAGCTCTGGCAAGCTCACCACCAATAAATTCAGAAATTAAAGCTTTGGTACCTTGTCCAGCTCCTCTAAATTTTAAAACGTATAAAAAACCATCATCTGCTTTTACAATTGCGGGTAAAGAACCACCTTCTCTTAAAGGTTGTAAATACTGAACAACATTTACTGTTCTTATATCAATTTTATTCATAAGTACTAAAATATACTATTTATATAATTTTGCTGTAAAAATTAGTTTTTTGTTTAAAACGAAAAGTAAACGTAAAATTATTTTTGATATTCTTCAAAAGTACCATCATCATAAAAAACAACAATTCGTTGAATATTTTTTCCGTTGTTATTTTTTTCTGAAGAAAATAAAGTAGGAGCAGAAGAAGAAGAAGAAGAAGAAGAAGAAGAAGAAGAAGAAGAAGAAGAAGAAGA
>JAHDHO010000232.1 GCA_020631275.1 Polaribacter sp.
GCTAAAGCGTCTAATTCTCCCATTCGCATTGCAATTGGTGCGTTTGTTAAGACAAACTCTGCCCCTTCTTCATGCGCTCTTTCTGCAACTTTCCAAGCAATTGAATGTTCGTTTAAAGCTCCGAAAATAATACCTTTTTTGCCTTTAAGTAAATTGTACATATGTATAAAAATTTAATGCTTTTTTAGTTTAGTAGTTCTTTTGCGTGTGTTAATGCCGATTCTGAAATATCTTTACCACTTAACATTTCTGCAATTTCTTTAACACGCTCTTCGGCTGTTAATTGTTTTAAATTTGTAGTTGTAACACCATTAACTTCTGCTTTATACACTTTATAATGGTTGTTACCTTTTGCTGCAATTTGTGGTAAATGTGTAATTGCAATTACTTGCATATTCTTGCTCATTTGCTGCATTATTGCAGCAATTTTATTAGAAACTTCTCCTGAAACTCCGGTATCTATTTCATCAAAAATAATAGTTGGTAATTGTGTATTTTCTGATAAAATTGTTTTTACAGACAGCATAATTCTAGATAACTCACCACCGGAGGCTACTTTTTTAAGTTCGCCAAAGTTACCGCCTTTATTTGCTGAGAATAAAAATTCAAGTTCGTCTTTTCCGTTTGTAAAATAATTTTTAGTTGGCTTTATTTTTATTGAAAAACGAGCGTTTTCCATACCTAAATCTGCCAATAAAACTTCTAATTGTTTATTTAGTTTTGGTATTGATGCTGTTCTTGCTTTTGTAATTAAACCTGCTACTTTGTCTAATTTTTCTGATACAGAATCTATCTCTTTTTGTTTCTTATTTATAAACTCGTCTGCAGATTCTACTGCAACTACTTTTTCTGAAATTTCTTCGAAAACCGCTAACAACTCTTTATTAGAGTTTACCAAATGTTTTTTCTGTAAGTTGTACAACAGTTGCAACCTATCATTAATTTCTTCTGCTTCATTTGGATTAAATTCTACATTTTCGTTTGCGTCTTCTAATTCTGAAACAACATCATCAATTTCTATTTTTACTGATGTAATTCTTGCTGATAACTCTGTATATTCTTTAGAGAAAGTTGCTATTTTAGACAAACGATTGTCTAAAGTATTTAGCAAGTTTTGAATGCCTATTTCTTCGTTTATTGTTAGTTCTAAAGCTTCTGCTAAATTGTCTTTAATTTCTTCTATGTTGTTTAGCTTTTCTAGTTTTTCTTCTAAAACTTCTTGCTCATCAACTTTAATTTTAGCGTCTTCTAACTCTTTAAACAAATGCAAATTGTAATCGTACTGCTTATTTGCTTCTTGCTGTTTTTCTTCTAATTTTAAAAGTTCTCTTTTTAATTTATTTAACTGCGAAAAACCTCTTTTATATGACGCTATTCTTGGTGCATTTTTGGCTAAAGCATCTAATATCGAAAACTGAAAATTAGTATCAGACAATTGCATTGTTTGATGTTGCGAGTGTACATCGATTAATTTTACTCTTAATTGGTTTAAAACCGCTAAAGTTACAGGTGTATCGTTTATAAAAGCTCTAGATTTACCCGATGGTAAAATTTCTCTTCTAATAATGGTTTCTGCTTCGTAATCTAAGTCTACTTCTTCGAAAAAATCTTGTAAATTGTAGTTAGAAATGGCAACTTTGGCTTCTACAATACACTTTTTTGTAGTGTCTTTTAATGATGACAAATCTGCCCTATTACCTAAAACCAAGCCCAAGGCACCTAATAAAATAGATTTACCTGCACCAGTTTCTCCTGTAATTATAGACAAACCCGAAGAAAAATCGATACTTAATTGATTGATTAACGCGTAGTTATTTATGGATAATTGTGATAGCAAATTCTCTAGATTTTAAAAGATAAAATTAGTGAAAATT
>JAHDHO010000053.1 GCA_020631275.1 Polaribacter sp.
TTTTTAATTTCGTCTATCATACGCAAAGCACCTTCTTTAATAGTGTTTTCTTTAAAGATAAATGTTTTTTCATATAACGTGTTTCCTTCAAAAAAAGTAACCTGAAAACGATTATTTAGTTTGAATAATTCTGGTTGAATAAACTCAATCTTAGCAAAAGAATTCGCAGGAAGTTTTTCTACTTTTTTACGTAATAAAGAAGTTGTTTTTGTATCAGAAAAACCTTGAGACACAATCACCATCATTTCTAAATCTACATTTTTATTATTGATAATATAAATGTTCCAATCGTTGGTGTTGTAAATATCATTAAACTCGTAAACTACAGCCATTTCTACGCCCGTAACTTCTGGTATTTGAATGTCTTTTTTCATGAAATCTAAAAGTTTATTGTGTCAATTAAGACCAAACTTTATAAAAGTCTTCTTTTGTAATTTCTTCTCCGTCGCAATCATCAATGGTTAATGCACCTTCACATAAACCACCAAATTTATCTTCTATATTATCTTCACTATATTTTACAAGTTTACCATTATCATAAATAGTAACTTGTTTTATTACTTGGTCTGCATCATTCGTTTCAAAATACCAAACAGAGTTGCCCCAATCTGCATATTCATCATCTCTGTTTTCATCCCAAACCTGTGTAAAATAATTCATTAAATAATAGATTTAAATTGCTCTAAGAAACGTTTATCATTTTCGTAAAACATTCTAATATCTGGTATTTGATATAATAACATTGCAATACGTTCTATTCCCATACCAAATGCGTAACCAGAATATTTTGTTGGATCGATATTGGCGTTTTTAAGAACATTAGGATCTACCATACCACAACCCATAATTTCTAACCAACCAGTACCTTTTGTAATTCTGTAATCTGTTTCTGTTTCTAATCCCCAATAAATATCTACTTCTGCACTTGGTTCTGTAAACGGAAAATAAGAAGGTCTTAATCTAATTTTAGATTTACCAAACATTTCTTTAGTAAAATATAAAAGGGTTTGTTTTAAATCTGCAAACGAAACATCAGTATCAATATACAAACCTTCTACTTGATGAAAAATACAGTGTGCTCTTGCAGAAATGTCTTCGTTTCTAAAAACTCTACCAGGAGAAATTGTTCTAATAGGTGGTTCGTTTTCTTCCATATAACGCACTTGTACAGAAGAAGTGTGTGTTCTTAATAAAATATCTGGATCTTGCTCTATAAAAAACGTGTCTTGCATATCTCTTGCCGGATGATATTCTGGCAAGTTTAAGGCAGTAAAATTATGCCAATCGTCTTCTATTTCTGGTCCTTCAGAAACAGTAAAACCAATTCTATTAAAAACTTCTATAATTTGGTTTCTTACTAAAGATATAGGATGTCTAGAACCTAGTTCTATTGGTTCTGATGGTCTTGTTAAATCTCCGTAAAAAGATTTTTCTGTTGTATTACTTTCTAAAGCATCTGTTAATTCTGCAACTTTACCTTCGGCAGATTTTTTTAGATTATTTAGTGCTTGACCGAAATCTTTACGTAATTCTGCATCTACATTTTTAAATTCTGCAAAAAGATCTTTAAGTAAACCTTTGCTTCCTAAATATTTAATTCTAAATGTTTCTACTTCATCTTTGGTTGTAGCTTTAAATGCTTGTACCTCTCCAATAAGTTCTTTTACTTTGTCTAACATTTCTTGCGTAAAATTATGCCACAAATTTAGTGTTTTTTATAGAGTTTTATCAAGCTAAAGTTAAGAAAACAACAAGAGCTTTCGAAATCGATTGAAATAAGGATATCTTCGAAATAAATAAAAATACTTTTTTTATTTGCGAATTCAGAAATTAACTATCTTTGTCCCATTAAATTTTTATTAAATTCATAAAAAATTATGGCTGAAAGTATAGAGTTAAAAATAAATGAGTTTATGGAAATGGTTAAAACAAGAAATAACCATGAGCCAGAATTCTTGCAAGCTGTACAAGAAGTTGCAGAAACTGTAATACCTTATATTGTAAATCATGATATTTATCATGGTAAAAACATTCTTTTAAGAATGGTAGAACCAGAAAGATTAATTTCTTTTAGAGTTTCTTGGGTAGATGATAAAGGTGAAATTCAAGTAAATAGAGGTTATAGAGTTCAAATGAATTCTGCAATTGGACCTTATAAAGGTGGTTTGCGTTTTCACCCAACTGTAAATGCTAGTATTTTAAAGTTTTTAGCTTTTGAACAAGTGTTTAAAAACTCTTTAACAACTTTACCAATGGGTGGTGGTAAAGGAGGTTCTGATTTTGATCCTAAAGGAAAGTCAGACAACGAAATTATGCGTTTTTGTCATGCTTTTATGAGCGAGTTATTTAGACACATTGGTTCTAATACAGATGTACCTGCAGGTGATATTGGTGTTGGTGCTAGAGAGATTGGTTTTATGTTTGGTATGTATAAAAAACTTAAAAACGAATTTACAGGTGTATTAACAGGTAAAGGACAATCTTGGGGTGGTTCTTTAATTAGACCAGAAGCTACAGGTTACGGTAACGTATACTTTGCAGACAACATGTTAAAACGCAAAGGAGATTCTTTCGAAGGTAAAAAAGTAGTAATTTCTGGTTCTGGTAATGTTGCACAATACGCAGCAGAAAAAGCATTAGAATTAGGTGCTACAATCTTAACTTTATCTGATTCTGGAGGATATATTTTAGACGAAGAAGGTATCGATTCAGAAAAGTTACAACACGTAATGTATATCAAAAACGAAAAGCGTGGAAGAATTAGTGAATATGTAGAAAAGTATCCAAACGCAAAATATGTGGCAGGAGAAAGACCTTGGTCTGTTAAATGTGATGTAGCTTTACCATGTGCAACTCAAAATGAGTTAAACGGAGAAGAAGCAAAAGCATTAATAGCAAATGGTTGTATGTGTGTTTCTGAAGGAGCAAATATGCCTTCTACACCAGAAGCAATTCACGAGTTTCAAAAAGGAAAAATCTTATTTGCTCCAGGTAAAGCATCTAACGCAGGTGGTGTAGCAACGTCTGGATTAGAAATGAGCCAGAACTCGTTACGTTTAAGCTGGTCACGTAAAGAAGTAGATGAAAGATTAAAAGATATAATGGAAGATATTCATGATTCTTGCGTAGAATACGGTACACAAGAAGATGGATCTATTGATTACATTAAAGGAGCAAATATTGCTGGTTTTGTAAAAGTAGCAGATGCTATGTTAGCACAAGGAATTGTTTAGTCAACATTTTCTTATAAGTTATTATAAAATTGAAACGCGTTAATTTTTTAACGCGTTTTTTTGTTTTTTTGTAGATATAAAATATAAGTATGAACTTTATTATCTGTGTAATCTTAGGATTTATAATTGCGGCTTCTGGCAGTATTACGCCTAGTTTTTTAAATTTAACAGTTGTAAAGTTTAGCCTTAGAAACGGAAAAAAAGCAGCTTTTTATCTTATTGGAGGTTATGCAACAGTTTTATTTTTTCAAGCAAATATTGGTGCATATTTATCTAGTATTTTAATGAAAAATTCTGAATATATTTCCTTAATTCAAAAAATAGGAACAGGTATTTTATTTTTATTGTCGTTAAATTTTTTCCGATTGCATTTTTCATCAAAAGAGAAAAAAGTAAAAGAAGAAATCCCAAAATCAAAAGCCTATCTACATGGTATAATGATGTCTTCTTTAAACACAATTGCAATTCCGTTTTACTTTACTACAATTTCACTTTTAATAGGTTTAAATTATTTTGAATATTCTTATTTAAACGGATTTTACTTTTCTATAGGTTCTACTATAGGTTCTTTTACCTTATATTCTTTGTATGCAATAGTGGCAAAAAATATAGAACACAAGTTAACATATATAGCTACAAAAATGGATTTTATTTTAGGTGCATTAACAGGTGTTGTTGCTCTAGGAAATCTATTATATTTGCTGTATAAATAAAATATGTGAAACTTTTATTTCTCTTTTTCTTAGGCTTTTTATTCTCTTTTGCAGGCTCTATTACACCTAGTCTTTTAAACATGACAGCCTTAAAAGTTAGTTTAGCCAACGGAAAAAAAGCAGCTTATAAATATGCTTTTGCAGTAGCAATTATTGTAGTACCTCAAATAATTATAGCAGTTACTTTAACCAATTTTTTAGCAGACAATCCTTCTATTTTGGTAACATTAGAAAAAATTGCGACCATTATATTTATATTTTTAAGTTACTATTACTATAAAGAATCTCGAAAAAGTAAAATTAAAATAGCTAAAATCAATTCTAAAAAAGAGAATCCGTTTTTAACGGGTATAATTCTTTCGATTTTAAATATGTTTTCTATACCATTTTATAGTGGTGTAATCATTTTATTAAATGCTTATAATATATTTAATTATTCAAATTTAGATACATTTATTTTTACAATAAGCTCTGTTTTGGGAACCTTTTATATTCTATTTTTCTACGGAAAGTATGCAAAAATTATTCAACAAAAAACAGGAAAACTTACTAAGGATATAAACTTAGTACTATCAATTTTAACAGGATTTGTTGCCTTATTTTCGATACTAAAAATGTTTTTTTAATTTAGAAAAGTAATGAATAAGTTTGTAAGCCGACTGATTTTTTATACAAGATAGTGTTTATGTTATCTATATTTCTTTATGGTTTTTTAGGGTCCTTTTTAGGTTTTACACTGCCTAGTGTATTAAACATGACGGCTTTAAAAATTAGATTAAACGCTACCAAAAAAGAATTTACAAATTTTACCTTAGGTGTTTTGTTGGTAGTTTTTATACAGGTTTACATTTCTGTTTACATTTTAGAATATTTTTCTACGAACACTGTTTTAATAGCATTTTTAGAAAAAACTGGTGTTTTGGTTCTTGTATTGTTATCGATTTACTTTTATGTACAGCATAAAAAAGAACAAAAGAAAACTGAAATTAAAACAAAAAACTCTTTTTTTACAGGCGTAATTTTATCCTTGTTAAACATGTTTGCAATTCCGTTTTTCTGTACACTTGTAGCCATACTTATTGCATTTAATTCTTTTAGTTTCAATACAGTTTCTAACTTTTTTTTTGTTGTAGGCGCTGTTTTTGGTACATATTCTATTTTATTAATATACGGTAAATTTGCATTTGTAATTAAGCAAAAAACAGGTAAATTTACCAATCATATTAACTTATTTCTATGTGTTTTAACTGCTGTTTTTGCGTTATGTACACTTTTAAAATTCGTTCTTTAAAAATTGTTTAAAATGAAAGTTATACAGAATATTCTAGTGCCAGGAAAACATAAAAAACCAATTGTAACAGACGTTTTTTACAAAGAAGATAAAACACCCAAAAAAGTAGTAATTTTTTGTCATGGTTACAAAGGTTTTAAAGATTGGGGCGCTTGGAATTTAATGGCAGAAGCATTTGCAAAAGCAGGTTTTTTCTTTATAAAATTTAATTTTTCGCATAATGGTGGTACAGCAGAACAACCGATAGATTTTCCCGATTTAGAAGCTTTCGGTAATAATAATTATACCAAAGAATTAGACGATTTAGAAAATGTATTGGATTGGATTTCATCCGAAGAAAATTTTACAAATGATGTCGATTTGAATCATATTGCTTTAATTGGTCATAGTCGAGGAGGTGGAATTGTATTACTGAAAGCCAACGAAGATTCGAGAGTAAAAAAGGTAATTACACTTGCCGCGGTTTCAGATTTTGGTAGTAGAAGTTCTACAATTGGCGATTTAGAAAATTGGCGTAAAAACGGTGTAAAATATGTTTTAAATGGACGAACAAATCAAAATATGCCACATTTTTATCAATTTTACACCAATTTTAAAGAAAACGAAAATCGGTTATTTATAGAAAACGCTGTAAAGAATTTAAAAATACCGTTATTAATTATTCACGGAGACAATGATACCTCAATTTCTTTAAAAGAAGGTCAAAAAATTGAATTTTGGTCTACAAATAGTCAATTAGAAATTATTGAAAATGCCGATCATGTTTTTAATGTTTCACATCCTTGGTTACAAGAAAACTTATCAAAAGAGTTAGAAGAAGTTAAAAATTTATGCCTTCGTTTTTTAGCATAAAGAATAGTTTTTCTATTAAAATAATTAATGATATTCCTGTCTAACTTCGTAATTTAGACATATGGAATTGCAACCGCCTTTTAGAAAAATAATTCATGTAGATATGGATGCGTTTTATGCATCTGTTGCAGAATTAGACAATCCAGAGTTAAAAGGAAAAGCTATTGCTGTTGGCGGCGAAGGTAGAAGAGGTGTTATTTCTGCGGCAAGTTACGAGGCAAGAAAATTTGGTGTAAGGTCTGCTATGAGCGGTAGTTTGGCAAGACAAAAATGCCCGCATTTAATATTTGTAAAATCAGATTTTGCGCGTTATAAAGAAATCTCTGCGAAAGTAAGAGAAATCTTTTTTGAGTACACAGATTTAGTAGAACCGCTATCTTTAGACGAGGCGTATTTAGACGTAACAGAAAATAAAAAAGGAAATCCGTCTGCCAATGAAATCGCAAGAGAAATACGGCAAAAAATTTTCGAAGAAACAGGTTTAAGAGCATCCGCAGGAATTTCTATTAATAAATTTATTGCCAAAGTTGCTTCTGATATTAACAAACCAAACGGGCAAAAAACGGTACATCCAGATGAGGTAATTCAGTTTTTAGAAGAATTACCGGTAAATAAATTTTATGGTGTTGGTAAAGTAACAGCTGCAAAAATGTACAACAACGGTATTTTTGTTGGCAATGATTTAAAAAAACGTTCTTTAGAAGAACTTGTAAAGCTTTTTGGTAAATCTGGTGTGCACTATTACAATATTGTTAGAGGTATTCATAACAGTGCAGTTAAACCAAACAGAATTCGTAAATCGTTAGCAGCAGAAAGAACTTTTAGCGAAAATATTTCTTCGGAAATTTACATGTTAGAGCGTTTAGATAAAATTGCAGACGAGTTAGAAAGACGTATGTTAAAGGCAGATACCAAAGGGAAAACTATAACTTTAAAAATTAAATATTCTGATTTTACACAACAAACCAGAAGCAAAACAAAAAACTATTTTATGCAGAAAAAAGAAGAGTTTTTTCCTGTAGTAAAAGAGTTGTTATTTCAAGATGAATTGCCAAATTCAGTTAGATTATTGGGGCTTTCTTTTGGTAATTTAAATACCGAAATTAAAGAACCTGTTTGGGTACAGTTAAAGTTAAAATTTAAGGAATCAGATTTTTTTAAAGAAGAAGAATAAAGAAATGAATTCAGAAATTATTAGAACCAACGCAGCACATCAAGATTTTATAACCTTGGTAAAAGAATTAGATGCTTATTTAAAAATTACTGATAAAGATGAGCACGATTTTTACAATCAATTTAATAATATTGATGTAATAAAACATGTGGTTATATTGTATGTTAATAAAGTTGCGGTGGGTTGTGGCGCTATTAAAAAGTTTGACAATTCTACTATGGAAATTAAAAGGATGTATGTTTCTAATGATTATAGAAGCATAGGTTTAGCACAAAAATTAATAGCAGAATTAGAAACTTGGACAAAAGAATTGGGTTTATCTAAATGTATTTTAGAAACCGGAAAAAGACAAAAAGCAGCTGTTAAGTTCTATGAGAAATGCAATTACAATGTAATAGAAAATTACGGACAATATGTTGGAATGAAAAATAGTATTTGTTTCGAAAAAAACGTGTAGATGAATTACAGTTATTGGGAATTAAAAGAATGGTTTACCAACGTAGATTTTACAATTGTTGGTAGCGGAATTGTGGGTTTAAATTGTGCTTTACAGTTAAAGAAACAGCACCCAAAAGCAAATATTTTAATTCTCGAAAAAGGGATGTTACCACAAGGTGCAAGTACTAAAAATGCTGGTTTTGCCTGTTTTGGGAGTTTGTCTGAAATTATAGATGATTTAAAGTCTCATACTACAGAAGAGGTTTTTAATTTGGTAGACAAACGTTGGAAAGGCTTACAGTTATTAAGAAATAATTTAGGAGATAAAAACATCCATTTTCAGCAAAATAAAGGTTTTGAGTTGTGTGAAAATGAAGCTTTTTTTGAAGATTGTATATCTAAGAAAAATGAAATCAATCAACTTTTAAAACCTATTTTTAATGCAGATGTTTTCTCTACTTCAGAGAATATTTTTAGATTTCAAAAAATACACAATCAATACCTAGTAAATAATTTTGAAGGACAAATAGATACCGGTAAAATGGCTTTTGAATTATTACATAAAGTGCAGAAATTAGGCGTTAAAATTTTAAATAATATTTCTGTTAAAGCTTTTACAGAAATTGGAAATAATGTTGAAGTAAAAACGGATAAAATTACCTTTAAAACAGGTAAATTATTAATTGCTACCAATGGCTTTGCTAATAATTTACTAGAAGAAAAAGTAAAACCTGCAAGAGCACAAGTTTTAATAACAAAACCAATTAAAAACTTACATATAAAAGGTACTTTTCATTTAGATAAGGGTTACTATTATTTCAGAAATATTGATAATAGAATTTTGTTTGGTGGTGGAAGAAATCTAGATTTTAAAACTGAAGAAACTAGCTTATTTGGTAAAACAGACATTATTCAGAATAAATTAGAAAGTATTTTAAAAGAAACTATTTTGCCAAATACAGATTTTGAAATAGCACATAGATGGAGTGGAATTATGGGCGTAGGATTTAAAAATTTAAAAGGGCAGAAAAAAGCAATTGTAAAACAAGTTTCAAATAATGTTTTTTGCGGAGTTCGTTTGGGCGGAATGGGAGTTGCTATTGGAAGTTTAGTGGGCAAAGATTTAGCAAATTTGTTAGATGAATAAAAATTTTGAAATTGTAATAATTGGTGGAGGTTTAGCAGGATTATGCAACGCAATCAATTTGTCTAAATTCGGAAAAAAAGTTTTACTGATAGAAAAAAATGAATATCCAAAACACAAGGTTTGTGGCGAATATATTTCGAATGAAGTATTACCTTATTTAGAATATTTAGATATTAATCCGTTTAATTTTGGTGCCGTAAAAATTGAAGAGTTTCAATTATCAACTACAAAAAATAAACTTATTACAGCAAAATTACCTTTGGGCGGATTTGGAATTTCTCGTTACAAATTAGATTTTATTTTATCAGAAAAAGCCAAAGAAAATGGCGTTATAATTTTACAAGATTCCGTTTTAAATGTAGATTTTAAAGAAGATTTTTTTAATATTGAAACCAAAGAAAATAAAAGTTTTTATTCTAAAATTTGTATTGGTGCTTTTGGTAAACGTTCTGTATTAGACGTAAAATTAGAGAGAGATTTTATCAAAAAGAAATCGCCATATTTAGGTGTAAAAATACATGTAAAAGGTACTTTTCAAGAAAATTTAGTGGCACTTCATAATTTTAAAGGTGGTTATTGTGGGGTTTCTAAAGTAGAAAATAATGCAATTAATTTGTGTTATATCACTAATTTCTCTTCTTTTAAAAAGTATAAAAACATAGAAGATTTTCAAGAAAATGTAGTTTTTAAAAATAGGTTTTTAAAAGAAATGTTTCAGAATTCTGAACCAATTTGGGAACAACCACTTTCTATTAGTCAGATTTCATTTGAAACAAAAAAACCAGTAGAAAATAATATGATAATGTGTGGTGATTCTGCGGGAATGATTCATCCACTTTGTGGAAACGGAATGAGTATGGCCATACAAGCTGCACAAATTGCGTCTAAATTGATTCTAAATTACTTGAATGGTACTATCGAGACAAGAAGGGATCTTGAAAAGCGGTATATTAGACAGTGGAATCAGCAATTTAAATGGCGTTTAAAAATGGGGCATTTTATTGCTATGTTGTTTAGAAAAGACAAAATTGCTTCAATTTTATTATCAATTTTAAAGAAAATTCCTTTTTTATTACCCATAATTATTAAACAAACTCACGGAAAACCAATAGAAAATTAATGGATTTTTTCATAAGCACAAAACAACGAACAGATAAAGAAGAACTAATGGATGATTTTTCTATTGGTGGTGATTTATTGCGTGATGTTTTAGATAAATTAGAAAATATAAACAGATGGTTAGGAGGTAATAAAGTGACTGTAAATGGCTTAAAATCTATTTTAAAAAAACATCCTAAAAACAAAGAAATTATAATTATAGATGTGGGTTGTGGCCATGGAGATATTTTGAGAGATGTTGCAAAATTTGGAAGAAAGAATAATTATAAATTTAAATTGATAGGAGTAGATGCAAACCCAACAGCTATAGATTATGCAAACGAATTGTCTGTAAATTACTCAGAATTGTCTTTTGAAACGCAAGACATTTTTTCTGATGAGTTTAAAAAAAGAAAGTTTGATGTAGTTTTAGCGACTTTATTCTTACATCATTTTAAAGAACCAGAACTGGTTTCTTTTTTAGAGAATTCACTAAAATCTGCAAAAATAGGAATTGTTGTAAACGATTTACACAGACATAAATTAGCGTATTATTTATTTATGTTATTATCTATTTTTATTTCTAATAAAATGATTATTGAAGATGGTTTAACCTCAGTTTTACGAGGATTTAAACGAAAAGATTTAGGAAATATATCTAAACAAATAAAAGTAAAACCAAGAATTTCATGGAAATGGGCATTTCGTTTTCTTTGGATAATAAAAAAATAAATGGCTGTAAAAATAACATCGGTTGCAAAGCAACTACCAAAATATTATAGAGAAACTAAAGATATTATTCCGTTTGTAAAATTATGGATGCAAGATCAAGATACTCGTTTTCAGAGAAAAGTTATTAAACTTTTTGAAGGAGCTGCAGTAGATAAACGGTACTCTATAATGGATCCTGAAGAAGTTTTTACTGCCACATCTTTTGAAGAAAAAAATAATATTTATGCAAGAGAAGTTGTGCAATTGGCAGAAAAATCGTTAAAAAAATCTTTAGATAAAGCCAAATTAAAACCAACGGATATCGATTATATAATTACGGTAAGTTGTACCGGAATTATGATTCCTTCTGTAGACGCGTATCTAATAAATTCATTAGGAATGAAACAAGATATTGTACGTTTGCCAGTTACAGAAATGGGTTGTGCAGCAGGAGTTTCTGGTATTATTTATGCGAAGAATTTCTTGAAATCTAACCCTAATAAAAGAGCTGCAGTAATTGCAGTAGAAGCACCAACAGCAACGTTTCAGCTAGAAGATTATTCTATGACAAATATTGTTTCTGCAGCCATTTTTGGAGACGGAGCTTCTACAGTTATTTTGTCTTCTTTTGAAGATGATAAAGGTCCTGCAATTATTGATGAAGCCATGTATCATTTTTATGATGCTACAAATATGATGGGTTTTAAATTGGTAAATACTGGTTTACAAATGATTTTAGATAAAGAAGTTCCGCAGAAAATTTCAGATCATTTTCCAGCAATCATTCATCCTTTTTTAGAGAAAAACAACTTAACTATTAAAGATATAGACCATTTAATTTTTCATCCTGGAGGAAAGAAAATTGTACAAACAGTAGAAGCTTTATTTGGTGTTTTAGGAAAAAATATAGACGATACAAAAGAAGTTTTACGTTTGTACGGAAACATGTCTAGTGCAACGGTTTTATATGTTTTAGAGCGTTTTATGGATAGAAACCCAGAAAAAGGAGAAAGAGGAATTATGTTAAGTTTTGGTCCTGGTTTTTCTGCGCAAAGAATTTTGTTAGAATGGTAAAATTAATAAGATGAATTCAACTAAAATCATAAAATTATTACCGTACAAAAAACCATTTTTGTTTGTTGATGAATTGATAGAAATTTCAGAAAATGGAATTACGGGAAATTATACTTATAGAGAAGATGAATTTTTTTATGAAGGACATTTTAAAAAAAATCCAATTACGCCTGGTGTTATTTTAACGGAAACAATGGCACAAATTGGTGTTGTTTCTTTAGGTGTTTTCTTATTAAAAGATAAAATTTCTTCGGATAAAAAACCACAAATTGCGTTAACTTCTAACCAAATAGATTTCTTTTTACCGGTTTTACCAAATGAAAAAGTAACAGTAATTTCAGAGAAAGAGTTTTTTAGATTTAATAAACTAAAATGCAAAGTAAAGATGTTAAACTCTAAAAATGAATTGGTTTGTAGAGGAACTATTTCTGGAATGATAATCGCTAAATAAATACTGAAATGAATTCAACATACGTAAAAAACAGAGTTGTAATTACAGGTTTAGGAGTTGTTGCCCCAAACGGAGTTGGTTTGCAAGAATTTACAAATGCAATAAAAACAGGAAAATCTGGCATTACGTTTCATCAGAACTTAAAAGACAAAGGTTTTTCTTGTTGTATTGGTGGAATTCCAGAAGTTTCTGAAGAAAAAAAACTTGAGTATTTAACGCCTTTACAGTTACGTGGTTTTAATTCAACCTCTATTTTATATGGAGTGATGGCAGGTGTTGATGCATGGAAAGACGCTGGTTTTTCGGTTGATGAAAACTCAAATTTAGACTACGATTCTGGTTTGATTTTTGGAACAGGAACTTCAGGAATCGAAAAATTTAGAGAAGCAATTTATAAAATTGATGATCAAAATGTAAGACGTTTAGGAAGTACCTCTGTAGTGCAAACAATGGCAAGTGGAATTTCTGCTTATTTAGGCGGAATTTTGGGTTTAGGAAATCAAGTAACCACAAATTCATCTGCTTGTACAACCGGTACAGAAGCATTATTAATGGGTTTTGAGAGAATACAAAACGGAAAAGCAAAACGAATGTTAGTAGGTAGTTCTAGCGATAGTAGTTTATATACTTGGGGTGGTTTTGATGCTATGCGTGTAATGTCTTATAAATATAATGAAACGCCTGAAAAAGGCTCGAGACCAATGAGTGAATCTGCTTCAGGATTTGTTCCAGGAAGTGGAGCAGGAGCTCTGGTTTTAGAATCTTTAGAAAGTGCTTTGGCAAGAAAAGCAACTATTTACGCAGAGGTTTTAGGAGGAAATATAAATTCTGGCGGGCAAAGAAATGGCGGAACCTTAACTGCGCCAAATGCAGAAGCAGTTCAGAAATGTATTATAGATGCCATTTTAGATTCAAAAATTTCTGCAGCGGAAATTGATGTTATTAATGGGCATTTAACAGCAACATCAAAAGACAGTTTAGAAATAGAAAACTGGACACTTGCTTTGAATAGAAAAGGAACTAATTTTCCTTATATAAATTCTTTAAAATCTATGGTTGGGCATTGTTTGGCAGCTTCAGGAGCCATAGAATCTGTAGCTGCTGTTTTACAAATTAAAGAGCAATTTGTGTTTCCTAATATAAATTGCGAAGATGTAGATTCAGAAATTGCAACATTAATTTCTACGGATAAAATTCCAACAAAAATAATAGAGAAAGATATTACTATTTTAGCAAAAGCAAGTTTTGGTTTTGGTGATGTGAATGCTTGTGTTATCTTTAAAAAATATTCAGAATAAAAAATGACAAAAGAAGAAATTATAAGCAAATTAACAGTTATTGTAAAGCCTTATGTTCAAAATGAAGATGGGTTTAAAAACATCTCTGAAGACACAGATTTTATAAACGATTTAGAAATAAATTCAGCAAACTTAGTAGATATTATTTTAGATGTTGAAGACGAATTTAAGATAGAAATAGACAACGATTCTATGGAAAAAATGTTGTCTGTAAAAGCAACTGTAGCAATTATTCAAGAAAAAATGAATGGATAATATTGGTAATGATATTGTTGATTTAAACCTTGCAAAAACCCAAAGTAATTGGCAAAGAGATGGTTTTTTAGAGAAACAATTTACCAAAAGTGAACAAGATATAATCTTAAAATCTAAAAATCCATTTTTACAAGTTTGGCAATTCTGGTCTATGAAAGAAGCTGCTTATAAATGTTATACACAACAAGTTGAAAAACGTTTTTTTGCTCCTTTAAAATTTGAATGTAATTTAATTTCTAAAGATGAAGGAACTGTTTTTTTTGAAGACAATATCTTTTATACAACTACAATTTTTAGCTCGTTTTATCTTTCTACTATTGCAAAACAAAAGGCAACTACAACTTCTATTTTTTCAAAAATTGGAAAAGCAGATAATGTAGATAAAGATTTAAAAATTAAATTAGCATTAATAATTAACGTGCTACCAGAAGAAATAACAAAAAGAAAATCTTCTATTGGTGCGCCATTATTTTATCATCAAGAAAAAAAGATAACTCAATCTTGTTCTATTTCTCATCATGGAAATTACGGAACATTTGCATTTACGCTTAACAATGAAACTTAAAGAAGAACTTTACAATAAATGTGATGCATTTGTAAATAAACGTTTACAAAATGTAGAAGAAGTAATTTCTTCTAACCAAAAAGCGCTACAATCTGAAACGAAAAGTTCTGCAGGCGATAAGCACGAAACAGGTAGAGCAATGTTGCAATTAGAAATGGAGAAAACGGGCCAACAATTGGCTGGAATTACACAAATGAAAGAAATTTTAGCAAAAATTGATATTTCTAAAACTTCGAAGAATGCACATTTAGGCAGTATTGTTTATACGGATAAGGCAAATTATTTTTTGAGTATTTCTGCAGGCCATTTAACTATTGAAAACACAACTTATTTTGCAGTTTCAGTCTCATCGCCAATAGGGAAACTGCTTTTAGGAAAACAAAAAGGCGAAACAATTTCTTTTAACGGAAATGCATTTAAGATTTTAGAGATAGCTTAATTTTAGTGTTGGTTTCTATAAAATCTGTATGATTTAAAAATACAATTTGGTTTTCAAATTCAGCTTCTATCAACCAAAAAGAACCTTTAAAGTACGCGTTTCTTACAATAGCGTTGGTTTCAGAATTATCAACAATTTTTATTTGATGCGGATATAATAAAATTGTTTTACCATTTATTTCAATTTCATTTACATCGTCAAATAATGCAGCAACATATTTTTGTTTTGGATTCTTATAAATTTCTTTTGGTGTGTTGTGTGTCAGTATTTTATGATTACGAATAATTAGCAGCTTGTCTGCAAAAGAAAGCGCATCATTTTTATCATGCGTTGCAACAATACACGCAATATTTTTTTCTTTTAAATATGCAAAAAGTTTTCTTCTTAGAGAGTTTTTTTTGAAGTTATCTATTTGTCCAAAAGGTTCGTCTAACAATAGTAATTCTGGTTCATTTGCTAAAGCTCTTGCAATTGCAACGCGTTGTTTTTGTCCGCCACTTAAATTTTTAACTTTTGTGTTTTCAAAAGCTTTCATTTCTATAACTTCTAACAACTCTTGTGTTCTTTTTTCGCTTTCTTCTGGATAAAAACGAGACAAGAACTTTTTAATATTTTCTGATACAGATATATAAGGCATTAAATCGAAATCTTGTGCTACGTATTTAAAGAAATCCATACCAGGAACTAAATGAAATTCTGGACCTAAAACTTGGTCTTCTTTCCAAAAAATTGCTCCTTTTTTTACATCTAATAAACCGTAAATTGCTTTTAAAAGTGTCGATTTTCCGCAGCCACTTTCTCCCATAACACATAGGTGTTCTCCTTCTTTTATATTGAAGTTAAAGTTGTCTAAAACCATTTTGTTTTTAGTGTACCCGAAAGAGATATTTTGGACTTTTAGCATCTTGCAAAAATAAGGTTTCTATTTGATTTCTTGTTGTAAATAAGACAGCAAGTAAGCCCGCGTTAGCGATTGAAGCATTTGTTTGAGCTCTTTTATGAGGAACGAATAAAAAGCGAGTGCGAAAAGCGCGACCTTTAGGTAACGCCCAAAAAAACATAAAAAAACCGACACTTTCGTATCGGTTTTGAATTTTAATGTATAAATTTTAGAAAAAGAAAATTATACCCAAAAGGTCTGCGACCTTACCAGATTCTAACTCTTTCTTCTGGTTTTAAGTACATTTTATCACCTTCTTTAACATCGAAAGCTTCGTAAAAAGCATCTACGTTTTTAAGAGGCATATATGCTCTGTACATTCCTGGAGCGTGTGTATTTGTCATGATTAAGTTTTTAAGTGCTTCATCACGCATTTTTGTTCTCCAAATAGTTCCCCA
>JAHDHO010000054.1 GCA_020631275.1 Polaribacter sp.
AATTTTCATATTGTAAAAGCACAAAAAAATATGAGAGCTAGAAAGTACGATGAAAAAGATGCTTCTGTAGAATTTATTATAGACACTTATGAAAACTTTAATTTATCGAATTACGATTATCTAAGTTTAGCACAATTTTTAACTTATTACGCCAACACAGATGAAGCTACAGAAGTTTTAGATGAAAAAGTAAAAACAATTACTATAGATGAAGATTTACTTTTTTATTATTTAAATTTAACAATAGTAGATGAGTACGCCGTAGATTCTCAAAACTATAGAACAATCATGTTAAACGCTATCGAAATGAATAGAGATCGTTTTTGTAAGTTATTTAATTCTTCTTTAGATGGAGGTGTTACTTTTCAATTATTAGAAAACAAATACTTAAGAGCAACGTATTGCGAAAATTGTACTAAATAAAAAGTTTTATAAACTTAAAAGTTCTTCTATAAACTCTCTAGAATTAGACAATCTTGGTACTTTATGTTGTCCGCCAAGTTTGTCTTTTTTCTTTAACCAACTATAAAACAAGCCTTCTTTAGCTAAATGAACTTTAGGAGGCATTAATGTAATATTTAAATAACGTTTCGCTTCGTAATCAGAATTTATAGACTTTAAAGCATTGTCTAATACTTCAGAAAAATAACCTATAGAATCTGGTTTATTAATAAATTCGATAATCCATTCATGGCCGCCTTTTTCTTTTCCTTGCATAAAAATTGGTCCAACAGTATAATCTGCAATTGTAGCAGCTGTTTTTTCACAAGCCAATTTAAGAGCATCTTCTACATTTTCGATATTTAACTCTTCACCAAAAACATTAATATAGTGTTTGGTTCTACCTGTTATTTTAATTCGATAAGGTTCTAAAGACGTAAAACGAATGGTATCACCAATTAAATAACGCCATAAACCACCGTTTGTAGTAATAACCAGTGCGTAATCAATATCTTTTTTAACATCCGCTAAAGTAATTGCATTCGAGCTTTCACCTTTATATTCGCTCATCGGAATAAATTCATAGAAGATTCCGTAGTCTAACATCAATAACAATTCTTTCGAGTTATTTCTGTCTTGTATTGCAAAGAATCCTTCGGAGGCATTGTAGATTTCGTAGTATTTAAAATCGGATTTAGGAATGATTTTTTTGTACTGTTCTCTATACGGATTAAAGTTAACGCCACCATGAAAATAAACTTCTAGATTGGGCCAAACTTCTAAAATATTGTCTTTACCAGAGCGTTCTAAAACACGATTTAAAAGAACCAACATCCAACTTGGTACACCCGCTAAACTTGTTATATTTTCGTTAATGGTTTCATCAATAATAGCATCCATTTTTGTTTCCCAATCGCTCATTAAAGCAACTTCTTGGCTAGGAGCAGAGCTAAAATCTGCCCAAAAAGGCATGTTTTCTATGATAATTGCAGACAAATCGCCAAAATAAGAACCATTGTCTTGGTAAACTTCCGAGCTACCGCCTAATCGCAAGCCTTTACCGGTAAAAAGTTGTGTTTTAGGATTATTGTTTATGTATAAACACAACATATCTTTGCCCGCTTTCATATGGCAGTATTCTAACGCATCATCAGAAACGGGTATAAATTTACTTTTTGCATTGGTTGTACCACTTGATTTTGCAAACCATTTAATGTGCGATGGCCAAAAAATATTTTGTTCTCCTTTTCTACATTTTTCTATGAGTGGCTCAAACGTTTCGTATTTCTGAATCGGAACATGTTTAGCAAAATCTGCATGATTTTTAATAGAACTAAAATGATGTTCTTTACCGAAAGAAGTTTGTTTGGCATTTTGAATCAATTTAAAAAGCAATTCGTTTTGTACATCTTTTGGGTACTTTAAAAACAGTTCAATTTGATGTTTTCGTTTCTTCAAAAACCAAGAAATTATAGAATTGATAATCTGAAAAGCCATAGAAATTCGTAAGTTTGTTTAGCACGATTTTTATGCAGTCTGCAATTTAAAATCGAAGTTTAAAAATACTAAAATTTGTGAGATGATTTACCAAGGAGTTTTAAAAAAAATGATGACCGAAAATGCAGATGAAATTCAGTATTATTTAGATATGAAAACTGATTTTTTAAACATGAACCAGTTAATTAACAAAGAAATATCTTTAAATTTTGTTACTTACGAGTGTTTAAATTGTGGTTTAGAAAAAACAATTTACAGACAAGGTTTTTGTAAGTCTTGCTTTTTTGAAACGCCAAATGCTGGTGATTGGATTATGAAACCAGAATTAAGTAAGGCACATTTAGACATCGAAGATAGAGATTTAACGTACGAAAAAAAGGTGCAATTGCAACCTCATATTGTGTATTTAGCAAATTCTAGTAATGTAAAAGTTGGTGTAACAAGAAAACAACAAGTACCAACCCGTTGGATAGATCAAGGTGCGCATGAAGCCATAGAAATTGTAGAAGTGCCTAATCGTTATTTAGCGGGTATTACAGAGGTTGCATTAAAAGAACACGTTGCAGATAAAACCAATTGGCGTAAAATGCTTAAAAATGATATTGAAGATGTAAACTTGGTCGAGTGGAGAGAAAAGTTAAAAGAATTTATACCAGACGAAGCAAAAGAATATTTTATTGAGAATAATTCTGAAACAAATATCAATTTTCCTGTACGTAAATATCCAGCAAAACCTAAAAGTTTAAATCTTATTAAAACACCTAAATATTCAGGTAAATTAGTTGGTGTAAAAGGACAATATCTAATTTTCGAAGACGAAACTGTTTTTAACGTAAGAAGTAATGAAGGTTTAGTAGTTAGTATTGAGGTTTAAATTCGAAGTTGAAGTAATGAGAAATTTTATAAACCTTACTGTGTTACTTTTATTGTTAGTTTTTCCAGTAGCCGGACAAGACCTTTTAAAAGGGCAGAAAAGATGGAGCGAGACCGAAAAATTATCTTTAGAAGATTTTAGCATCAAAAAAAATTATAAAGATGCTATTCTTAGTCAGTTTCTAATTTCATACGAATCTAAAGGGTTTGATTTTTTAAGAAAAAACCTGAATAGTAGAGTAGAGAATATTTTTGTTGGTAACGGTTCCTTTATAGATACTACAAAAATTGTTAACTTAGAGAAACATCTAGAATTTCAGCAATTGCAGTTTGATATAGCAGAAATACAAGCAAGAAAATTTAGAAAAAGGCTTTTTTTAGGTAAAAAGAAGTTAGTTAAGGGATTTGAAGTGATGAAACTAATTAGTAATGAAATATCAAATGAGTTTGCTGAAATTCGTATGCAATTCATAAACGAAACAAATAACGGTGCCAATTTAGTAGTTTTGCAAGAATGGAAAATAAAGTTGCAAAAAGAATTGAATGAATTAAATGAGTTTCGATTTGAAAATAGGAAGAAAATAAAAAGGCGAAACTAATTATTTATAATATTCCAAAATCATGAATAACAATTTATTAAAAGTAGCATTAGCACAAATCTCACCTGTTTGGTTAAACAAAGAAAAAACAATAGAAAAGATTAAGAAATCTATTGCAGATGCAGCAAAACAAAATTGCGAACTCATTGTTTTTGGTGAAGCTTTGCTACCAGGATATCCATTTTGGGTTTCATTAACAAACGGTGCAGAATGGGATTCTAAAACTCAAAAAGAAATTCATGCACATTATGTTAGAAATTCAATTACCATAGAAAAAGGCGAATTAGGTACTATTTGCGATTTAGCTAAAGAACATAAAATTGCTATCTATTTAGGTATTATGGAACGTGCCCAAAATAGAGGCGGACACAGTATTTACGCTTCTTTAGTTTATATTAATGCTGATGGAATTATAAAATCTGTACACAGAAAATTACAACCAACGTACGAAGAGCGTTTAACTTGGGCACCCGGAGACGGAAATGGTTTGCAAGTTCATCCGTTAAAAGAATTTACAGTTGGAGGCTTAAATTGTTGGGAAAATTGGATGCCTTTACCTAGAACTGCTTTATATGGTTTAGGCGAAAATTTGCATATTGCTGTTTGGCCTGGTAGCGATTACAATACAAAAGATATTACCCGATTTATTGCTCGAGAATCTCGTTCTTATGTAATTTCTGTATCTAGTTTAATGAGCAAAAAAGATTTTCCTGCAGAAACGCCGCATTTAGACAAAATAATAGAAAAAGCTCCTGACGTTTTAGCAAACGGAGGTTCTTGTATTGCTGCGCCTAATGGAGAATGGTTGGTTGCGCCTGTTTTATATAAAGAAGGTTTAATTATTGAAACCTTAGATTTTAATAGAGTTTTAGAAGAAAGACAAAACTTTGATGTTGTAGGACATTACTCTAGACCAGACATTACCAAGCTTCAGGTAAACAGAGAAAGACAGAGTACTGTTTTTTATAAAGATTAAGTATGGTTTTTGAACAAAAAGAAATTCGACTAAAACCTTATCCAAGAGGTTTTCATTTAATTACTGATACAATTTTAGCGGAATTTCCGGCATTTAGAAAAATTGAAAAAGGAATTTTAAAGGTATTTGTAAAGCACACATCGGCCAGTTTAACTATAAATGAAAATGCAGATGATACAGTTAGATCAGATTTTGAAAAACATATAAATATTCTAGTGCCAGAAAATGCTGCTTATTACGAGCATATCTATGAAGGAAGTGATGATATGCCTGCACATATTAAAGCATCACTTTTAGGTTCTTTTATAGAAATACCAATAACCAACGGTAAATTAAATTTAGGGATTTGGCAGGGTATTTATTTAGGTGAACATCGAGACTTTGGCGGTTCTCGTTCTATTATTGTTACAGCCTTTGGTATTTAAGCATTAGCTAAAACTAGTTTTTCTAATATAGTTTCTACGCCAAAATTATCATTACTTTTAGTAGCATAATTTGCAATTTCTGTAATATCTTTATGTGCATTTTCCATAGAAAAACTAAAAGCAGCTTCTTTTAGCATCTCAATATCATTATGGTAATCTCCAAAAACCATCGTTTCTTTTTTAGATACATTTAGTAAAGTTTGCACTTGTCTTAAAGCATTGCCTTTATTGGCTTTGTCTGTAGAAATATCTAACCAATTTTTACCAGAAACTTTTAAAAGATAGTCATTTTCTAAATGTTTTATAGCAGGTAAAATATAATCTTCTGATGATTTAAAGTTATACACCGCTATTTTTAAAACAGGTGTATGTTTTACAACATCTAATAAATCGTCTACTTTATTATAATTATGATAATATTCTTTAAAATAACCAATAAATCGCTCGTCTTTACTTTCTATAAAAGCAGCATCTTTGGTACATAAAACAAAATTAGTGTCTTCTAGATCTCTCAAAATCGGAATGATTTTCTCAATCTTAGAAGGTTCTAAAGATTCTTGTAGTAATATTTTATCTGCTTTTTTAGCAATAGCGCCATTTTCTGCTATAACGTAAATGTCATCTTTAATAGTAGCTAATTTTTCTACAATGCTATGATATTGTCTTCCGCTTGCGGCGCAGAAAGTGATGTTTTTTTCTTGTAGTTTTTTAAAAAGTTTAAAAAATAACGGACTAACTTCTCCTTTAGAATTTAGCAGTGTTCCGTCCATGTCAGAAACCACTAATTTTACATTGCTTAAATCCATTTATTTAAAATCTTTTAGTAGAATTACGCTCTACTAAATCTGTTTTAATAATTACTGTTTTTGGTTGTTCTTTGGTTTCTGCTTTGTTTTCTAATCTATCTATTAACAGTTTAGCAGCTGTTGCACCCATTTTTTCTCCGTGCTGACTCACAGTAGTCATTTTTGGTTGAGAATGTCTTGCTAAAATTCCGTTAGAAAAACTTACAACCGCAAAATTTTCGGGTACTTTTAAGCCTTTTTTCTGTGCAATTTTCATTGCTGCAATTGCAGAAGATTCGTCTGTAGCAATTACGGCATCTATTTCATTCGCTTCAAAGATTGGTGCTAATATGCTTTCGTATTTCTTATAATCTTCTTCAATAATATTTATAATTAGTTTGTTGTTAACTGGCAAACCAGCTTTTTCTAAACCTTTTAAATAACCTTGATGTCTTTTTTTACCAATTTCTAAATTACTAATAGTAGAGATAAATGCAATGTTTTTACTTCCTGTTTTAGAAAGATATTTTACAGTTTTAGAAGCACCTTTAAAATCATCTGTAATAACTTTATCGCAATTAATAATTTCTGCAACTCTATCAAACATTACTATAGGTGTGCCGTTGTCTAGAATATCTTGAAAATGATTAAAGTTATTTTTTAATACAGTTTCTTCGGCTAAAGAAAGTATAAATCCATCGATACTTCCGTTAGAAAGCATTTCCATCGTTTCTACTTCCTTGTCGTAAGATTCGTTAGAAATACAAGAAATAATTTTATATCCTTTTTCGTTGGCAACTTTTTCGATACCATTAAATACTTGTGCAAAAAAGTAATTTAACATATTTGGTATAATAATACCAATTGTTTTTGTAGACCTGTTTTTAAGACTTAAGGCATTAAAATTAGGTTTGTAATTGTTTTCTTTTGCGTATTTCTGAATTTTTTCTTTAGTACTCACGCTAATTTCATAACTGTCGTTCAGCGCTTTAGAAACCGTTGAAATAGATACACCAAATTGTTTAGCTATGTCTTTTATTGTAAGTCTTTTCATATATGGTAAAAAATTAGTGACCAAAATACAAAAATCTCAGTAGATAAGAAGAAGTTCGCTGTAATTTTACAATTTCTTCATTTTATAGTCTTGCCAAAGTTCGTAACCGATAAAAGAATAAAGCACAAAATACTCTAAGAAAATAATAAGCAAATTTTCTTGCCAAGGTGTGTTTGCGTAGGCTTGATACGTTAAAATTATAAGTAAAGACCAAACCACTGGAAATTTATACTTTGTAAATACACTTAAAATTAATGGAGTAGCCACATACCAAGGATGCACAGTTGTTGCAGTAAAATAATAAAAGCACAAACCAAATAACATCGCAGTAATTAACTGAATGCTAGTTTTATTTTTTCTAAAAAAAGTTAAATACAGTAAAAAAAGTATAGTTAAAATAGGAGTTATTTTACCAATGATTGCAATTTCGTTATAGCCTCTAAATAAATAGCCAATTTCTCTGAAAATGTAGTAAAAACTAGCGTTAAATTCGAAATTACGAAACCATAAGCCAACTGAATTAGAATAGTTAGCAATTAATTCTGATGAGAAAAATGGTAAGAAAAACAAAAATGTTACTATTAAAATAATACTATTAAATGCTGTAAATTTTAAGAGTCCTTTTAAATTGATCTTAAAATCATACCAATTTTTATTTGTTTTAAAAGAAGCTTTACTTGTAACAAACCATTGATAAAATAAGGGTAAAAATAACAACGGAATTAATTTTACTGAAACTGAACAAGCAATTAATACAGCTGCAAAAATCCATTTTTGTTGTTGCAATTTATACAAGGCCCAAACTAAGAAAAAGAGCATTACAGATTCGAAATGTAGATTACCAGTCATTTCTATAATGATAAACGGATTTAATACATACCAAAAAATGTTTTTAATTGGTAAGTTTAAATTTTGTAGTAGTTTTTTTCCGAAGTATAGAATCCCTAAGTCGGCTAAAATAATTAGAGTTCTTAAAACAATTACAGATCCGAAGATACTCTTACTAGCAAATAACGCAGCAATAAAAAAACATAACTGATTTAATGGCGGGTAATTGGTAAAATGACTTCCGTTTAAAGATCCCATACCAGCATACAACTCATCGGCATCTGCAATGGGTTGTATGTTTTGCTGGATAAAAGTTTCTGGTAAAGATAAATACGGATTAAAGCCGTTTAATAGCATTCTTCCATCCCAAATAAATCGATAAAAATCTTGAGATAGATTCGGAATTGAAAATAGAAAAACCAAACGAAATACAATGGCAATTGCAGCCAAGGTTTCAAAAGAAGTTTGTTTGTTTTTTATCAGTAAATAAAAACCGGTAAATAAAGAAAACCATAAAAAACACACGGTATAAAAAGCGGTTCTTTCAATAAAATAAGCAAAAAGAAAATAAGCAATTATACTTACAATAACAGCAAAAGCTGTGGTGTATTTTTTTAAAAAAGCCATTATGCTTTTGAAAAAACAGATTTAAAGAACACGTAGCTAAAACCTACAAAAAGCATAAAGTGAAAAGGAAACAATCCAAAATCACCACCTTGATTTCCTACTACAAATGCACTGTACATTCCAAAAACAAAATAGATTGCCAACAATCCTTCTAAAACAACATGAACAGAAGGTTTCTTTTTAATGTACTTATTGTTTTTCCAACCGTCTTTTATGGTTTTGATATTAAATTTAGGAGTTCTTACAAACTCACTTTTCTTACCTAAATGTCCTTCTAAAACCGCAATTGTATTGTGTAAAGAAAAGCCCATTGCAATAGAGAAAAAGGTAAAGAAAGCACCAATATATTTTATAAAATTTTTAAATCCGCCGCCATAAATATTTTTGTACATGTGCCAATAACAGATAAAAAAGATAAGAGAACTAACCACAAAGAAACTCATTACATAAAAGTAAATTTTTAGATGTTCGTATTCGTTTTTGATGTATAACATAGGTATACTTAAAACCGCGACTAAAAAAATACAGGTAAACATAGAGCTGTTTAATAAATGTAGCAAACTGTGTATTTTCGTTTTTAAAGTAACATTATCACTTTTAATAACACGTTTCATCATTTTTTGAAAATTCTCTGCGCCACCTTTATTCCATCTAAATTGCTGCGATCTTGCTGCGCTAATAATTACAGGCAATTCTGCAGGTGTTTCTACATGTTCTAAATATTTAAATTCCCAATTTTTTAATTGAGCTCGGTAACTTAAATCTAAATCTTCGGTTAATGTGTCGCCTTCCCAATTACCAGCGTCATAAATACACTCTTTACGCCAAACACCCGCTGTACCATTAAAATTGATAAAATGTCCTTTACTATTTCTACCAACTTGCTCTAGAGTAAAATGTGCGTCTAAGGCAAAAGCTTGTATTTTTGTAAGTGTAGAATAATTTCTGTTGATATGGCCCCAACGTGTTTGAACAACACCAATTTTATCGTTCTTAAAATAAGGAACAGTTTGCAGCAACCAATCTTTTTGAGGCAAAAAATCGGCATCAAAAATGGCAATGAATTCTCCTTTTGCAATTTTTAACCCTTCTTTTAAAGCACCAGCTTTAAAACCTTGTCTGTTGGTTCTTCGAATGTGTTGTATGTCAATACCTTTTTCTTCAATTTCTTTAATGTGTTTCGCTGTAGTTTCTACAGATTCATCTGTAGAATCATCTAGAACCTGAATTTCTAATTTGTCTAAAGGGTACTCTATTTTGGCGATATTCTTTAGCAAACGTTTCATTACATACAACTCGTTATAAACAGGTAATTGTATGGTAACAAACGGAATTTCATCTGGGTTAGAAAAATCGAGTTTTGCTGATGTGTCTTTTTTCTTTCTTGCTTTTAAGTAATTAAAAAGTAAATTTAATTGTGCTATTGCGTACATTAAAATAAGCAAAAGAGATATAGAATAAATGATAATTACGATGTATTCTAAAACCATTATTTAAAACTGTATTTAAAGATCCAACCTAAAATTTTTATGCCCGCAAATATACTACCTTTTACGGTTCCTGAAACTTTAGAGACACCTATTCTGTTTCTATATTTCATAGGTATTTCTGTATATGTAAGTTTCTGTTTTAGTGCTTTTAATTGCATTTCTACCGTCCAACCGTAGGTTTTATCTTCCATATCTAGTGCCAGTAACTTATTGTATTTAATAGCTCTAAATGGTCCTAAATCTGTAAAATGAGCATTAAAAAAAAGTTTCATTAAGCTTGTAGCTAGCCAATTACCAAATATTTGCTGTGGCGTCATTGCACCAGTTTCTCTTAACTCTTTTACTCTAGCGCCAATTACAAAATCTAAATCTTGTTGCACTATTGGTGCAATTAACTCTGTGAGTTGTTCTGGGTAATCAGAGTAATCTCCATCTAAAAAAACAACAATTTCTGGTTTTAATTTTTGCTTAGAAATATAATCCATTCCTTTAAGGCAAGCATATCCATAACCTTTTCTGTTTTCTGTTAAAACTGTGGCACCCGCTTTGGTAGCGTTTTCTTCTGTTTTGTCTGTTGAGTTATTGCTAACTACAATAATTTCGTCTACTATTTTAGGAATGTCTCTTATAACGTTTCCAATAGAATCTTGCTCGTTATAAGCAGGAATGATTACTTTAATATTTAAATTCATTAAAATTTTGCGTTCGGATTGTCTTTCTTAAAACTATAGTAAGAAGTCCATTCTCCAATTTTTTTATTAGACTTGTAGCGTTCAGATTTTTTTAAACGATTATTGTAATATATAAGCGCGTAACCATCTTTTAGACCATTTTTATACTGAATTTTTATTTTTTTATTTTTAGAATAAAAGATCCACCAGTTACTTGCCTTGTTATTTTTGTAACTTCCTTCTTTAAGCAATGTATTATTTTCTGCGTAAAAATACCAATAACCCGTTTTTTTACCACTATTAAAATGACCTTTTTTTTCTATGGTTCCGTTTGTGTAATAAAAAGTCCAATAATCTGTTTTTTTATTGTTTATCATCCATCCTTCGGATGTTAAGTTTCCTTGATTATCGTAGTTTTTAATAAATTCTTTTTGATTAAAACTAGTTAGAAAAAATAAAAATGTTAGATATTTAAAAAGCATACTATTGGTTATGTGTTTAAGTTGTCGTTACAAAAAGTGTAAACTTTCAGAGGTTACTTTACATACGTAATTTTTTTTTTTTGGTTTTTTTAAAAAAAAATAAAACCGCACTTCTTTTTTTCTCGTAGGTATGGTGTCACTAACAATTAAAAAACAAACATTATGACAAAAAAAATGAATACACTTTTAGGCTTATGCCTTTTAGTATCGAGCTTTACAATAGCTCAAAGTCCGGTAAATGGTTTTATGAAAAAATCTGGTGAAGGTTCTGTAGTAGTTTCATATTCTAAAGAAAATTACAGCAAAGTATTTTTAGTACCTAATGAAATTGATGGAGTACCTGTTTTTAACGATGTAAGTATTAGTAGTATTTCTTTATTCGGAGAAATTGGGGTTTCAGACAATTTTAATATTGTATTAAATGTACCTTACATTAAATCTGAAGGAAACGCATCTGATGCAGTTTTAGAAAACAATGGTTTTGAAAATGTAAGAAAAGGAGTACAAGATTTAAAAGTGTATGCTAAATACAGATTACACACTTTAAATTTTGAAAACAGTAGTTTAGATTTTATTGGTGCAGCGGGTATAGAAACACCAATTGGTAACTATAGTGCAAACGAAGGTTTACAATCTATTATTGCAATTGGTAACGAAGCTACAACGTACAACGCTTTTGGTATTGCTACTTATAAGATGAACTCTGGTTTTTTTGCAACAGGTCAATTAGGATACAGTGTTAGAGGTAACGATGTGCCAAATGCTTTATTAAGTGAGTTTAAATTGGGATATGCAGCTTCTAAGTTTTACGTAGACGCTTTTGTAGCAAACCAATTATCAGATGATAGTGGTGTTGATATTTTAGGCGAAGGATTTACAGGGTTTTTTCCTGCAACACGTGTAAATTATACAAGAATTGGTATCAATGCATTTTATCCATTTACAGATTCAATTGGTATAACTGCCGGAACAAATACGTACATCTCTGGTAGAAATTTAGGAAAAGCTACAGGATCTTATGGTGGCGTTGTCTACTCATTTTAATTAAAACATTTTAAAACTTACAATCATGAAAAATTTATACAAACTAAAATATATATTTATTACAATTTTAACAGTTAGCTTACTATCCTCTTGTCAAACCGAATCTAGTTTCGAAGATGAGTTGCCATCAATAGCAAATATAGCAGTATCTAATGCAAACTTTAGTACTCTAGAAGCAGCAGCAGTTGCGGGTGGTGTTGCAGGTGTTTTAAGTAATTCGAACCCAAACGATGCAAGCGGAGCATACACTGTTTTTGCACCAACTAATGATGCATTTGCTCGTTTAGGATTGAATGAAAATACACTTGGTGTTCTTCAGAAATCATTTTTAACAAACACTTTATTGTACCACGTTTCAAATGGAAACTTAGCAGGAAATACAATCAATGCTGGTGGTACGTCTACTTCTGCACTTTCTTTAGATAGAAGGTTTATCGAAAGAGGAGAAGATACCTATATTAATGGTTCTAAAATTTTGGCAACAGATGTTACAGCAAGTAATGGTACTGTGCATGTAATTGATAAAGTGATGATTGCTAGTGGTGCAGATATTGTACAAACTGCAATTGCTTTACAGAGTGCAAATGTATTTACTTCACCAGAATTAACATATTTAGTAGAGGCTGTTCTTTATGCTGAATTGGCAGAAGCTTTAACAGCATCAGAAGGGAGTCCTTCTTTTACAGTTTTTGCACCAACAGACCAAGCGTTTATTGATTTAGGAGCTGCCTTAGGATTGACATTTACAACTCCTGCAGATATCCGTCAGTTACCAAAAGAAACTGTACAACAAGTACTATTAAATCATGTTATTGCTAACGATGGTAAATTTACATCAGAATTAAATGCTGGTACAGTTACTGCGTTAGGTGGAGATGATTTAACATTAGGTGCTTTTACAAACGGTACACTTACAGTTACAGGTGAAGGAAATGGAGGAGAAGTTGCAAATATGGGAATTCCTGATGTACAGACAACAAATGGTATCGTACACGTAATAGATAGAGTATTGTTACCAAACCTATAAAAACTTTTTTAGTTTTTTGATTTGAATGAATAAGCCACAGATTGTATCTGTGGCTTATTTTATATATAAAGTATTTAAGCTTTATGTGGCTATTTATAATGACGTAATTTAATAGTATAAGTTTAATTTATGTAAATGTAATTCCATAAAAAAGGACGCTATATAGCGTCCTTTTTTTGATAAACCTTATAAGATATTGGTAATTATTTCTTATTCACCAAATCCATTAAATCAACATCGTTTCCTAACAAAACATCAGTAGGATTTATTCTTCCTTCTTCTGGTCCGTTTTCTAATTTTAAAACACCTCTTGGGCAAACAGCAGAACAAACACCACAACCAACACAACTAGAGCGTACTATGTTTTCTCCTTTTTGTGCATAGGCTCTAACATCGATACCTTGTTCGCAATACGTAGAACAATTACCACAAGAAATACATTGACCACCGTTTGTTGTAATTCTAAATCTAGATTTAAAACGTTGCACAAAACCAAGGTAAGCAGCTAATGGGCAACCAAATCTACACCAAACTCTGTTACCAAAAATGGGATAAAAACCAGTACCAATAACTCCCGCAAAAATAGAACCGATTAAAAAGCCATAAATATCTTGTATTGTTTGTGTTTGAATACCTAATACTTGTCCTTGGTTTGTAAAGAATGTGTATAGGGCAAATCCTGTCATTACTAATACAAATATTAATACAGAATGTATTACAATACGTTCTACTCGCCAAGAAAGTAAGGTTTTACTAGACAATTGCCTGTACGGATCTCCTAGTGTTTCTGCCAATCCACCGCAACCACAAACCCAAGAACAATACCATCTTTTTCCGAAAAAATACACCATAACAGGCACCACCACAATGGTAAGTACCACGCCCCAAACTAAAATGAATAATCCTAAACCACCGCTTGCTAATAATTCTTCTAAATTCCATTTAAAAAAGAAATCATAATCTAATGGAAACGCATTTTTAAAATCGTACCATGGTTTTTCGAATCTTACTAAAATTTCTGGAATCAAAAAAGCAAACACTATTTGAAAGAATAAAACAGAAGTAGTTCTTAAAATTTGGTATTTATTATGGCGATATTTTATATACATTCTAATAGCCATTACTGTCATTACAATGCAATATAAAAAACCGTATAAGAACCATTGACTTGCTGGGTTGCCGCTTATAAACTTACTAATAGGATCTACCAAATACACCCAATTTACAATATAATCTGGGTAGAAGTATAAAAGGATGTAAAAACTAACTAAAAACACAAAAGCAAACCAACCAATCCAACCGCGATTGGTAGCGGCATTTAAAAATATACCATCATTTTTAATACCAGGTTTTCCTAGTAAAATTACATCTGGTACAATAAACATAAGTGCACCTATAATACCCAAACCAAAGGTTAAAAACCATGCCCAACCTGTTTGTTGTGCAGCAAAACCTTTACCAGCCTTTTTTGCAAGTGTATAACTAAGACTGTGTGGTTTACCAGAGATTTTATATTGAAACTGTGCTCCTTTTTTCTCCCAATTTTTTGCTGCATCATATTTTGCAATTAAATCATCGTAATGTTTATTAGCATTGGCATATGCTTTTCTAGTACGGCTAGAGAACTCAAAAATAGACAAGTTATCTTCGGTTACTACCGCTTGTTGCAGTTCTTTGGCAATTACTTCATTTTTATAGTTTTGATCTTTTAAAAAAGTATCAAGTTCAGTTTGATTTAAGTTAAAATCACCTGTAAAAATTAAGGCTATAAAGGTGGCTAAACCTATAAGAAAAAGTAGTAATCCTGTTTGTTTTATTGCTTTCATCATCTTATGCTTTGCTAAAAATTCTACTCCAGCTTTTCTTTTGTAGTTGTATGTTGGTTTTGTTTTCGTTATTAAATTTTGCTACAATTTCTTTTTCGTGTAGTTTGTAGAATTCCGGATCGAAATTAGCATCCGCTAAAAATTCTAATACGTGTTCGATATTTCTATTTTCTGTAAGCCATTTGTCAAATATTTCATGGCGCATTCGAATACCAAACGTATTAATTCCTAAGAATTGTTTAGAATCCTTATCAAAAGAAATGGTAATACATTTATTTTCTGATGGATGTTTCCACTGAAAATACGTTTCGTTTGCTTTCTTATTTCTTTCACTAAAAACCCAACCGTATGTTTGATATTCAATGTCTAAAAACTTTGCAGAATTAAACCAATGACCGGGTTTGTAGGCTATTCTATTACCGCAAATAGTCTCTGCTAAGGTTTCTCCCATCATTCTGCCCGTATACCAAACAGCCTCAATATTTCTTCTTTGTCCGATGGCTTCATGTTGTTCTGCACAATCGCCAATGGCATAAATATTAGGTACATTGGTTTCTAAAAAACGATTTACTTTTACACCTCTACCAAGCTCGATGTTAGATTGTTTTAAGAAATCTATATTTGGGGTAACACCAGCAGTTAAACCAACAACATTACAAGCAATTTCTTCACCTGTTTCTTCAATAACAATAGAAGTTACACGTCCGTTTTTATCTGCTTTAATTTCTTTTAAGTTGGTGTTTAAACGCAAATCTATGTGGTGCTCTTTAATATGCTTATTTATCATTTCAGATTCTTGAGCAGGTAAAACACCATTCCAGAAACTGCTTTCTCTCACTAAAAAAGTAACCGGTATTTTTCTACTTCGCAGCATTTCTGCCAATTCAATACCTATCAAACCGCCACCAACAATTACGGCTCTGTTACAGGCTTTATTATCTGGTGCAAGTTGTTCTAGTTTTTCTAAATCTTGTTTGTGGTACATACCAATAACGCCTTCTAAATCTTGCCCAGGCCAACCAAACTTATTTGGTTTAGAACCAGTTGCAATAATTAATTTATCGTAGGCTAATATTTCACCAGTAGCAAATTCAATATTACTTTTCTCTGTGTGTACTTTGGTTACCAAACCTTCTTTTAAAGCAATGTTATTTTTGTCCCAAAACCAATTTTCGTAAGGTTGTGTATGTTCAAATTTCATATGGCCCATGTACACATACATCAAAGCAGTTCTAGAAAAGAAATATTTAGTTTCTGCAGAAACAATGGTTATTTGTTTGTCAGACTTTTTTCTAATGTGTCTAGCTGCTGTTACACCGGCAATACCGTTTCCTATAATTACAATATGTTCCATAGTTGATTGATTGTTGCTTTTATGTCGAAGCTAAAGTTAAGAACTTAAAA
>JAHDHO010000055.1 GCA_020631275.1 Polaribacter sp.
GATTCCCATTTTTTTAGATTTGATATTTTTAATTCTTCAGAATTTTTAGTGTTGAACTTTTTAGAAAAAGTTAGAGTTCCTTTTTGCCAATTAGTTACATCATCTTCATTATTAGAGTAAGGGTCATTCGGAAATAATCGTTTAAATTCTTCTTTAGAAATTTGTTGATAATCTGGTTCTTGCCACGGTCTATTTCTTAAAGGAGATTTAGGTGCTTGTAATTTGTAAATTTTTAAGGTTCCTTGAGCAGCGGTAAATTGATTGTTTAAATTGGTGGTTTTAATATTAATTATTGTTTTTTGCTGATTTTTATCAATATTATTATCCATAGAAATTGAAGCCAACAAACTATGGTAACCAACTTTTACAGTAGATGTAGCGCTTCTAGTTTCTCCATTTACATCTGTTACATCTGCTGTAATTTCATACGTAAAAATTGGTGAACTTTCTTCTGAAATACTTTTATCTGGTATTGCTTTAAATATTATTGAGAAATTTCCAGAAGCATCTGTAACAACTTCTCCGTTAGAAATTTCTTGTGTTTCTGAGTTGTAAAAAGGTCTTCTCCACGAATACCAAGACGGAAATTGTGTTTTTCTGTGAACTCTATAAACAACATTTGCATCTGTAATATTAGCCCCAGAAAAAGCTTTTGCAAAACCGTTTACAACAATCGAATCATTAATTTTAAAATTTTCTGTAACAGGTTTAAATTCTGTTTTAAATTTTGGTCTTTTATATTCTTCTACTGCTATAGTTGCATAAGCGCCTTTAAACCGCACATTTTTATCACTTATAGAATTAGCATTAACATATAATTTATAATTACCTGTTAAACCATTGTTAGGTAAGAGAAATTCACCAGTAACACTTCCAAAATCATTTAATTCTAAAGTTTTAGTTTTAACTGTTTGATTGTTTACATCTCTCAAACTAATTTCTATACTTTTGTTATTTACAACCTTAGAAATTTCATTTTCATTCTGAGTTAAAATAGTTTTAAAATAAACAATTTGTCCAGGTCTATAAATACTTCTATCCGTAAAAATAAATCCTTTAATATCTATATAATTGCTTTTATTATTAAAATTATTATTGTTTCTATTGTATAAATAAGAAGAACCAAAAGTAGCAGCATCATCTTTGGTTTTAACTTTAATTTGAACATTGTTGTATCTGCTATTACTTTTAAAAGTTGCAAACCCTTGTTTATTTGTAACTAAAGTTTTGTTGATATAAGAACCGTAATTTCTTTTAGTGTTTTTTAAATTTATTTTTGCGTTTTCAATTGGTTTTCCTGTATTTCGATTTACTACTTGGTAATTATACAAATTATTAAAAGTATTACTTACCAATGTTAAATTGGTAACTTGTATTACTGTTGAAGCGTGTATAAAATTGGTTTCTATATCTTTTTTTTCTGATGCAATAATTAAATATTTACCACCATCAAATTTAGGCACAACAATTTCTGTAGTATGTTGTAAAAAATCAGATTCGTTTTTTAGATTACTTGTCCAGGTTTTTACTTTAGAAAGCTTTGTTAGAAAAGTTTTTTTCTTTTGGATGTCATAAATATTATTAAATGTGTTCAATTCACTTTCAGAGACTTTATATGCAGAGAAGTAAAGTTTATTCAGGTTTTTATAAGAGATTAAAAATCTAGAATTAGACTGAATCGGTAAAAATTCTTCGGTAGTTATATTTAAAGACGAGTTTAAGATATTTGCTTTTAATACTTTGCATTTTTTTGCAGCTAAACTTTCTGGAAATTTTAAAATTGTTTGGTTACACAATTCTAAAGCTTCCTTGTTTTTAAATTGATTTTCATCTTTTTTAGTATCCTTATAATTTAATGCTTTTTCATTAAAAATTTGTGCAATTTCAAATGCATACAAACCGCTAGATTCATGTGAGTTAAGATTGCTTTTACTAATCTGAAGTGTTTTTAAAAGCGCTGTATTAACACTTTTAAAAGTGGCATTATTCTTTACAAAATTTAATCTTTCAAGATCTATAATTACAAGTGCATTTTTTTGATTTTTTTTTGTGTGTAATTGTATTAATTTTTGATACAATTTTAAAGCTTGTAATTGATTTGAAATACTATCTTTTGATTTGATTTCTAATGAAGTGAAGATAGAAGAGCTTTTAATAAAATCAGGATTGTTTATCTCGAATTTATAAGAAGGTTTATGAATTGAATTTTCATTTGTACTATAAAATTTTAGTGCCGAATTTGCTAAAAAATCAAATAGAGATGGCTTAAATTGAACAGTTTCATCGTCTATATTTAAGATATCACTATAATCTGTAATTTTTATTTCTAAAAGCTGTTGATCATTTTGTAAAGAATTATCGAAGTGAAATTGTATTTCCTTAAAAATTGTAGCTAAATCCCAAGTTCTAAAATCTTCGAGATTCGCTTTTTCTTTAGTTGAAGTTCTATTGTAAAACTTATATCTATTTTGTTTAAAATACTGCCAATATAAATTGGCTAAAATATTTTCTAAAATATTCTTTGTAGGAAATGTCTGTTGCGCAATTTGTTCTTTAAATTGATTTATTACATTTAGTTGTGCATTTTCTTCTAAAGTAAGTGAGAATTTACTTTTGTAAAATAAAGATTTAATTAACTGTGGCGAATTATTTTCTTTTGCAGCTTTGTTGAAAATTTTATCTACAATTCTTAAAGCAGATTTAGGTAAATTATCTAGCTCAAATTTTTCTACATCTGTCCATAATTCGTCAAAATTATCTTGAGAATTAATCGTTGTTGAAATTAAAAATATTGAAAATAAAGTTGTTATGATTTTTTTCATAGTTAAATTGTTTGCACTTTAAAATAAGTGTAAATTATACTGAAACTAATACCAATTCTATTTAGGCGATACTTTTTACAAGTAAAGTTAACTTTTCGCTTAGTTTCGTCATAAATATAATCAATAATGTAAAGAGCTTTTGTACTTTTACTTTTTAAAATTTTGTTAAATGAATATTCATTTTATTGCCATCGGTGGTAGCGCAATGCACAATCTTGCAATAGCATTATACCAAAAAGGATACCAAGTTTCTGGAAGTGATGATACAATTCACAATCCGTCTAAATCTAGATTAGAAAAATATGGTTTATTGCCAGAAGAATTTGGGTGGTTTCCAGAAAAAATAACAAGAGATTTAGATGTTATTATTTTAGGAATGCATGCTAAAAAAGACAATTTAGAATTACAAAAAGCCCAAGAATTAGGAATAAAAATTTATTCTTATCCTGAGTTTTTATATGAGCAATCTAAAAATAAAACAAGAGTTGTTATTGGTGGTTCTCACGGTAAAACAACAATAACGTCTATGATTTTACATGTTTTAAATTATCATGAAAGACAAGTAGATTACATGGTTGGTGCGCAACTAGAAGGTTTTGAAACGATGGTGCATTTAACAGAAGAAAATGATTTTATTGTTTTAGAAGGAGATGAATACTTAAGTTCACCAATAGATATGCGTCCTAAATTTCATTTATACAAGCCAAATATAGCATTGTTAAGTGGTATTGCTTGGGATCATATTAATGTATTTCCAACTTTTGAAAATTATAAAGATCAGTTTCAAATTTTTACGGATTCTATGGTTAATGGCGGAAGTATGGTGTACAATGTTGAAGACGAAAACGTAAAAGACGTGGTAGAGTCTTCTCAAAATCATATTAAAAAATATCCTTACCAGACACCGAAACATTTTGTAGATAATGGTGTTACTTTTTTAGAGACAGAAGAAGGTGATTTGCCTTTAGAAGTTTTCGGAAACCACAATTTGCAAAACTTGGCTGGTGCAAAATGGATTTGTCAGCATATGGGAGTAGATGAAGATGATTTTTATGAAGCAATAGCAAGTTTTAAAGGAGCAAGTAAGCGTTTAGAAAAAATTGCAGAAAATAACTCTACGGTAATATTTAAAGATTTTGCCCATAGCCCAAGTAAGGTTGCAGCAACTACAAAAGCAGTCAAAGAACAATATACAGATCGAACGGTTTTAGCTTGTTTAGAATTACATACGTATTCTAGTTTAAATGCAGATTTTTTGGCAGAATACAAAGGTGCGTTAAATGCAGCAGATAAAGCGGTTGTATTTTATTCTCCAAATGCAGTAAAAATTAAACAACTAGAAGAAGTAACTTCAACGCAAATAGCAAATGCCTTCGAAAGAGAAGATTTAATTATTTATACCAATCCAACAGCATTTAAAGAGTTTTTAATTAAACAGAATTTAGATAATACAGCATTAGTACTAATGAGCTCTGGAAATTATGGTGGTTTAGATTTTGATGAAGTTAAGAATTTGGTTTAGATTTAATAAGTTTTAATTGTTTAAGTTTTTCTTTTTGCCAATTCTTATCACGTATTCTATTAAAAATCCACTTTCTAAATGCTTTATTAGTAAAAGATTTTAGAATTATACTTAATCTTTTTTTTATAAATAAATAGTTATCAATTTTTTTATGATTTCCTTTTGTTTTAATAATATTTGACAAATTTTTATTAAATGTATGTAAATATTTTTCAGTTTCGACTGAGTTATAATACTCTAAAGAGGAAACGTTATTAAAGATAATGTAAGTTGAGGCTAAAAAAGAATTTAAAGGATTTCTTAAAAGATTAAAGTTTTTAAATGCATCTTTTGCTACCGTTTTTTTAGATAATAAAAAAACATCATAGGCATTTCTTAAAGCTATGTCTTTAAAATAAATTCCGTCATCATTTATTTGCTTCGCAATTATAGAAAGAGAAATTTGGTAATTATAATCTAAGACTGTTACATTGTTTGTTTTTAAAAGATTATCTTTAATTAAATCATAATTAAATTCATCTGCATATTTTTTAATTAAAAGTTCCTTATGTATTTCAATTGCAGCTATTTTATTTTCTATTACTAATCGATGATAATGTTTTGAATTTGGGAACTGGTAATGTTCTTTATTAACTTTAACATAACCATTATCTTTAATTACTTTAATTGTTCTGATGTAATCTTTTTTCGAAACAATAAAATCAATATCACCAACCATTCTTTCTGCAATATCACAATACAAACCTTCTAGTAAATTACCGGTTCCTTTTAAGAAAATTGGTGTTATATTATTTGCTAATAAAAGTGTGTTAATTTCTTTTGCCTGTTCTATAATTTGTTTGTTTCTTTCCCTGTTTAAATCGGTAATATGGATCATGTAATCTACCAATTCTTCAGGTAAGTATTGTAATAGATTTGCTCTTTTTAAATTACAATATAATGCAGGAAAAACATAATGTTGTGTACTTACTTTAACAACAGAATCCCAATCTATTTCTGTGTTTTTTAATAGTTTTTCAATTTCGATTCGATTTTTTTCTTCTAATGTTATTGTAAGACATTTAGCAACAAAAAATAATGTTTCTTTATAATTCATTTTCGAAAATTTTTGAAACCGCATTTATCATTTTTCCATTATCAGCATATGTAATTTGATAACAATTGATATTCGAAAACCAATCTAAAAATAGTGCAGCATTTTCTTTAATTGGAGAAAGCCAAGAATCTGGTACTAATTGCTGAAAAGCTTCAATCTTAGAAATTTTACTAAAAGAGATATCAGAATTTTTCTCATACTTTATAAAAACTAAATCTTCACAAGGCAAATGTGCTAAAAAGTTGTTGTTGTTTGGCTCTAAGTAGCGAACGATTTTATTTAGTCTTTTAAAATGAAATTCTGCTGATTTTTCTAACTCAGGATATATTGGTAATAATGTTTTTAAGCTATTTTTTTTTATTGAAATGGATGCAGGAAAACTAAAAACTTCATTTTGCTTTATGTCGATCGGCACAAAATCATCAGCTAAACAAGTGTAACCGTTTGCCTGTAATAAAGCCAAAGAGGTACTTTTACCGTTGCCTGAGTCTCCTAGCAATAATATTGATTTTTTGCCATTAGAAACTGCAGAAGCATGAAAAACTCCCATCCATTCATTTTCTTTTCTCTTATGGATTTTTTGAATTAATTCCATTGAAAATTTTCCTTGAAAATAATGAATGTCTTTTTTATTCCAAGCACCAATAAAATTGTTGTCTATATAAAAAAACACAAAGTTATTATTTAAAAAAACCGTAAAAACAGCATCAATATCCTTTGATTCTTTGGTTTCTAAATGCGCAAATTTTGGATGTACTAAATACAATTCATATTCAGAATTAAATTCAACTTTATAAACTTCGTTATTTATTTTATAATACTTTGTGAACTCAAAAGAAGTTGGTTTAGTAACATCTCTATAATCGTTAATAATTGTATTATTAATTATAGACTTATTGGTATAAATTTTCTTTTCAAGGTCTAAAACAAAATCTATTGTTTTATCCAAAGGCACCTGTAGTTTTTTAGCTAATGCAGTTGCTATTTCTTTCACAGAAATTCCTTTACTTAATCGTTTTAAAATATCTGCTGTTGTATTCTCTAATACTAGATATTCGTTACTATTTTTAAACCAAACAATTGTTTTGTCTTCTATGGTTTTAAGTAATATTTCAGATTGATTTTTCATGAAAAATAAATGTAGGTAATTTCTAAATGATATTCAATAAAAAACGCTTCAATAAAATTGAAGCGTTATAATTATATTAAATTTCAGTTTAAAATGCTGATCCAGGTTTTTCTGGACTTTGAGCTTGCGCTTTTTGTGGATTTAAAATCATGTAAGTTCCTAAGGCAGTTAGGGCGGTATATTTACCATAATTACCAATTTTTTTTATAGCTTCTTTACGAGTAATTTTTGTTTCGTTTTTTTTCATGTTGAAATGTTTTATCTCTAAAGAATTATTTTAAAATTATCTTTTTATTGATGCTATTAGAAAGTGTCTCTAATTTTACAACATATACACCAGACGTTAAATTTGGTAGTGTAATATTTTTTGTGTCAACGATGTTTAGCTCTTTTTTCAAAACATTTTTACCTAAAATATTAAAAATAGAAATATTTACTTTTTCATTATTAAATCCTGTTAATTTTAAGTTCTTATTGCTTGTTTGAAAAATGGAAATATTACTAACTAATAGATTTTCTACATTTAGAGCTTCGTTTGTCTTTGTATGAATAAAAAAACGATCTTCTGTATTATTACTTTTAACAGTAGCAACATAAGTAGAAGATGTATCTAGTAACGTAAAAGTACCAGTTAATCTATCTTCTAAATATACGTTATGTTCTTTAGGTAGATTGATGCTGTTTGCAGAAAATGTAATTTCAGAATCAGCAGGTGCATTAACACCAACAGGAATAATCATTGAATCGAAATTAGTTTTGGGTAAAGTTTGAATGGCTAATTTTTTATTAGTTTCTGCAGATACTAATTTTGTATATACTATAAAAGAATCACCAGCACCTGTAAAAATAGAGCTATCATAACCGTTATCAAAACCTGTTGTTTTCTCAGAATAATAGTAGATTGATGTATTCGAAGTTTTACCTTCGGTTGTAATATTTAAATTAATTTCTGGTCTTAAATTTTCTACTTTATTAAATGTTCCTGTTGTTTGATGATTTTGATCTGCTTGTTTAAATTTAAAGTCTCCACCAGTACTGTTAGACTTTACAAAGAAACTTTGAGCAGGAGCTATGTAAAGAGATGGTCTTTGATTTGTTCCGGTTCCTATAGTTGTTGTTTGATTTACTGTTATGTATTCATCAGAAGTTTTATCCCAAATCCAAAGTGTTTCTTCATCTAATATACCCGAGTTTTCAGACAATAAATTGTTTGAATTAGCAGTGGTATTAAAAGGTAAATAAGCAGGATAAGGATTTCCAACCAAGTTAAAAGCATTACCAGAAGAGGCAGTTTTGTCGGTTATGGCTATTGAAATATCAGACGCAGGTGCATCACCTTTAAACCCTAAGTTTCCTTTCGCAGTATCAGAATTTAAAGCCGAATTTGGTAAAATGCTGTACCCTTTACCTTGTTCCATTGTTAAAACAGCACTTGCATTGGCAACATCAACTTCGGCTTTAGAGTAATAATCCCAACGAAGATTAGCATCAGATTGAGAGTTATCGTAAAATGCGATTCCGTAGTTTGTAGCACTTTGTTGTAATGCATTAAAAACAGCAAAATTTCCATCTCCAGTATTACCATCTATTAATTCTCCAACGGTTGGCGAAGAGATTAAACTCCAACCAGATGTATCATCAATAAAAGTTTCTGTAAAATAGAAAAAGGAATTATCATCCACAGAAGTATAACTTCCGTTTAAAATTAGTGTTGCTGCATCTAAAGTTTTTGATGCAGTAATTTTAGACTCTAAATATAAAGAGCTCCCTGCATTCACTGTAATATTTCCATGTACAGTTAAATTTCCAGATAATACAGATAATCCATCAGCCTCAGAAATTGATATATTTCCAACTTCTGCATTAGTAGATGTGCTAATTTCAGGTGAATTCGGCATTAAATCAGGAATACTAACTAAAGAACTAGAGTTAGGAACACCATTATCCCAATTTAAAGGTTCATTCCATGAAGAACTGATAGCACCTAACCAATTTGTGGTTAATATTGTAAAAGATTCTTTAGAAATAGGCAATGTAGCTTCTCCATTACCAGTGTTGTGTATCCAATTATTTTTATCTATCATAAGATTAAAGTAATTTGAATACGATGCTTCTGTAGATCTTGAACCATTATAAAATCCTCCGTCAGGACTAGTAACAGGATTAAATTCCAAAAAATTAACTCCAGCAGTTAAGCCAGTGCCAGTTAATTCTCCACTTAAATTTCCATTTTTTAAACCAGTTAAATAAGTAGTTGGTGTATCTTTATCAGTACCTAAATAAATAAAAACTGCTTCTCCACTTCCAGACCAATTAAAAGATCCACTTTTTTCTATGGTTCCTTTAGAAACTCCTAATAAAGGATTTCCTGCGGCATCAACATCTGTAAATACAGTGATACTTCCAGATTTTATAATATCACTTCCAGTGTTCCAAGTTATAAAACCAGAACCATCTTTTATATATATTATTGTGTTTGGAGATAGATCTACTAAGTTTACTAAAGAAAAATCTGTATCTCCATCTGCATTAAATGCTGTGAAAGCAATATCACCAGTGGTTTGAGAATTTACAGAATTAACTGTATATAATGTCAAAATAATAAGGCAGAGCGCCTTTAAAAAGTACTTTTGTTTCATATCGTTAGTTTTTAGGTAGTCTAAATATACAAAAAAATGAATTCGAGTACTAATGTATAGTATTTGTTAACAATATGTTAAAATTGAAAAACCATGGTTTATTAGTTTTTACGCCAAAAGAAAGGTGTAAATAATATCAAAACAGTAAACAACTCAAGCCTACCAATCAACATTAAAAAAGAACAAAACCATTTTGCAGAGTTGGTTAAATGAGCAAAATTATCAACGGGACTTACAGAACCTATTGCAGGTCCAATATTTCCTAGAGAAGATGCTGCGGCACCAATTGCAGACATAAAATCTAAACCTAATAACGTTAAGATTACAGAAGATATGATAAAAATTAACATGTAAATTATAAAGAAAGACAGTATGTTAAAAACAATGGTTTGATTTACTGTTTTACCATCGTATCTTACGGGGATAATCGCATTTGGGTGTAATGCTTTTTTAAATTCTAAAAAACTGTTTTTAAGCATAACAATATGTCTTACAACTTTTACACCACCACTTGTTGATCCAGCAGAACCACCTGTAAAAAATAGTGCAAAAAAGATTCCGGTTGCAAAAAAGTTCCACATTGTAAAATCAGCAGAAACAAAACCAGTTGTGGTTACTACAGAAATTACCATAAATAAAGAATGTCTAATGGCACTTTCTGTTTCTCCTAATACTTTAGGATGTGCTAATACAGATTCTAAATTTGGGTCTTGAAAGAATATAATAATAATTGCAATTATTGCAGAGACACCCAAAGTACCAAACAAATAATACTTAAATTCTTCACTTTTAAATACACGTTGCATTTTTCCTTTTAAAGCGAAATAAGTCAACACAAAATTTGTACCGGCAACAAACATAAAAAAGATAATAATGTATTGTATTAAAGGTTTTCCGTTATAAAATGCAATACTATCAGATTTTGTAGAGAAACCACCGGTACTCATTGTTGCCATTGCATGGTTAATTGCATCAAACCATGTCATACCAGCAAATTTCAATAAAAAGAATTCTAATAATGTTAATAGTACGTAGATTAAATACAGTCTTTTTGCTGTGTCTGTTATTCTTGGATGTAATTTATCTGCCGATGGTCCTGGAGCTTCTGCCATAAATAATTGCATACCACCAATTCCTAAGAGTGGTAAAATTGCAATTGTTAAAACAATAATTCCCATTCCACCAATCCAATGCGTTGCACTACGCCAAAAAAGAATTCCTTTAGGCATATTATCAATATCGGTTAATATTGAAGAGCCAGTTGTAGAATATCCAGAAATTGTTTCAAAAAAAGCATCAGAAATACTAGGTATTGCACCAGAAAGTAAATAAGGTAACATTCCTGTAAAAGAAAGAATTAACCAACCAAGTGTTACAATTAAATAACCTTCTTTTTTCTGAATATTAGTGTTTGTGGGTTTGTTAAAAAAGTAAAGTAAACTTCCAATAAAGGTAGTTATAATACCAGCATTTAGTATGCCCCATTTTTCAATTTCATCATTAAAAATACTAAACGGAACTGTTAAAAACATAAACAGGCCATTAAGTATTGCTGTGATACCTAAAAAACGATAAATTATTTTTGTGTTTAAATTTCCCATTTATCTAAATAGGCTTTCTACGGTGTTAATTGCTTCTGGTAAACAGAAAACAATCACTTTATCTCCGCTTTGAATTTGCATTTCACCAAAAGACATATATGGCTTGCCGTTTCTAATTAAGCCACCAAAAACAGCATCTCTAGGGAAATTTAAATCTTTAATAGGTTTTTCTGTAACTTTTGCATTTGGCTGAACTTCAAACTCAAAAATTTCTGCATCTATATTGTGTAAATTTGCAGATGCAAGTATTTCTCCTTTTCTAATATGTCTAAAAATATTACTTGCAGCAATTAATTTTTTATTGATTAGAGATTCTATACCTATGGTTTGAGAAATCTCAATATAATCCATGTTTTCTACTAAAGCGATGGTTTTCTTTACACCTTTAGATTTTGCAACTAAACAAGACATAATATTAGTTTCGGAATTACCAGTTACTGCAATAAATGCATCGGTTTCTCTAATATTTTCTTCTTCTAATAATTCTAAATCTCTACCATCACCATGAATTACCAAAACATTTTCTAATTCTTCTGCTAAGTTTTCTGCTTTTTCTCTGCTTTCTTCAATTAGTTTGATGTTAAAACTATCTTGACAAAGGTTTCTTGCAGTTTTTTGCCCGATACTACTACCACCAAGAATAATAACATTTTTAATGTCAAATTTTTTCTTTCCTATAATCGGATATAAATCCTTCATATTATAACTTGGTACAGAAAAATAAACTTGGTCGTTGAGTTGATACTTCGTGTCTCCTCTAGGGATAATAGTTTGCGCAACATTATCTCTTTTAATAGCAATAGTTATAAAATCGATATTACTAAATTTCTGTTTAGCTTCTTTTACAGTTAAATCTACCAACGGAGATTTATATGTTAGGGCAGTACCCATTACATTAAATAAACCACTTTCAAACTCTACAGTGTCGTTAAAAGAAGATTGTTTTAACAGCATTTTTATTTCATTTGCTGCTAATTCTTGTGGCGAAATCATAAAGTCTAAACCAAACTCTTTAAAGTTTACTTCACATTCATTTAAAAATTCTGGGTTGTCTATTCTAGCAATGGTTTTTTTAACACCTAAAGATTTACCGATTACAGAAATTGTAAAATTTGTATTCTGACTTTCTGTAACAGCAATTAATAAATCGGCAGAATTTATACCAATTTCTTTTAAAAGTTTTATAGAAGTGGCATCACCTTTTTTGGTAATTACGTCTAAATGATTGTTAATATAATTTAGTTTTTCTCCATCAAAATCTATGATATAAGTATCTTGAGATTCGTAAGAAAGTAATTTTGCTAAATGAAAGCCAACATCTCCAGCTCCAGCTATAATAATCTTCATATGTAAAAATAGATAGAATATAAGTTGCAAAGATACGAAAGTCTATAAATTGTTTTTTTAAAATTGAATTTTCTTTTCAACCATTTAAAAATCATAACTAAGTAACTTAAATCTGATTTTGTATTTTTATAAAAAAAAGCATGGAAAAATTAACCATTAAATCTTGGGCTTTAGACGATAGGCCCAGAGAAAAATTAATTGCTAAAGGTAAAACATCATTATCTGATGCCGAACTTATTGCTATTTTAATAGGCTCTGGTAATAGAAATGAAAGTGCAGTTGCCTTATCTAAAAGAATTTTAAAATCGGTTGATGGTAACTTAAACCAACTAGCAAAACTTTCTTTAGAAAAATTAATTGAATTTAAAGGTATTGGAGAAGCAAAAGCAATTAGCATAATTACAGCTTTAGAGTTGGGTAAAAGAAGGCAGTTAGAAGTAGCCTTAGAAATACCAAAAATAACCAGTAGTAAAGATGCTTCTTTAGTTTTACAAAGTATAATTGGCGATTTAGAACACGAAGAATTTTGGGTACTGTTTTTAAATAACTCTAATAAAGTTATTGCTAAAACCCAAGTAAGTAAAGGAGGTTTAACTGCAACAGTTGTAGATGTTCGGTTGTTGTTTAAAAGAGCTTTAGAGTTGGCTAGTGTAGCAATAATTGTAGCTCATAATCATCCGTCAGGTAAATTACAACCAAGCAATGCAGATAAACAACTTACTAAAAAGATTAAAGATGCAGGCGTTACATTAGATATTAAACTTTTAGATCATTTAATAATTACACAAAAAGATTATTTTAGCTTTGCAGACGAAGGAATTTTATAGAATTTACAATTAATTAAAACTTCTAAACATATAAATGATATTAGTTTATACACATAAAATAACACCAAGAGTTCGTTATATTTTTAAACATATTTTAACTAGAACGCTTTTAATTTCTGTAGATTTTACAACGAAAGTAGAAGAGTTTGTGGCACATAATGGTCCAAAATTAACATATACAAAAACACCTTTAGGAAATGAATTTTTTATAAAAAGTAACGATTTGTTGTTTGAGCAAGGTGTAAACGATTTGGATATCAATATCCAAAAGTGGGATAACACTCCGTGTTTTTTTGGTGCCGGAAGTAAATCTGCAATTCCTTTTGATATTTTTGCTGCGAGTTTTTATTTAATATCACGTTACGAAGAATATTTACCACATGTAAAAGATGTACATGGTCGTTACACGGCAACAGAAAGTTTAGCATATAAAAACGGATTTTTAGAAAAACCTGTAGTAGATATTTGGGCTTATAAATTGTTAGAAAATTTAAAAGAAAAATTTCCAGATTACGATTACAAAACAAGGTCTTATAAATATTTATCTACTATTGATATAGATAATGCATTTGCTTACAAACATAAAAATTTTGTTAGAACCTTTGGTGGTTTTTTTAATGATTTATTTAAACTTCGATTGATAAATGTTTGGTATAGATTTGCTGTTTCTTTAAACATTAAGAAAGATCCTTTTGATAATTTTCAGAAGATTTTAGATATAAAAAAAGCATCTGATATTAGAACCATATTTTTTTGTTCTATAGGAGATTACACCACTTTTGATACCAATGTTTCAGCATCTAAGAATAAATACAGATTGCTTATTAAAGATTTGGTAGATTACGCTAGAGTTGGTTTGCATCCATCTTATTTTACAATGCAAAATCCAGGGTTGCTAAAAAAAGAAAAAGAAAGATTAGAATCTATTACCAATATGCCTGTTATTAGATCTAGACAACATTATTTACGTTTTAATTTACCAGAAACGTATCAGCAATTGATAGATTTAGAAGTTAAAGAAGATTATTCTATGGGATATGCAAGTAATCTTGGTTTTAGAGCAAGTACTTGTACACCATATTATTTTTATGATTTAGATTTCGAAATTCAAACCCCTTTAAAAGTATTTCCTTTTGCGTTGATGGATACGACTTTAAACGATTATTTAAAGATAACGCCTAAACAATCTTTAGGAAAAATTAGAGATTTAAGAAATGAGGTGAAAGCTGTAAACGGAACCTTTATAACTTTATTTCATAATGAAAGTTTAAGCAATCATTTAAGATGGAAAGGTTGGAAAAGATTGTACGAATCTATGATTAAAATAGCAACTTCTTAGGATGATTAAGCTTATCTCAAGAAAAAATATCAATATTGATAAATATGATGATTGCATTCAAAATTCAATTCAATCTAGAATTTATGCATTTTCTTGGTATTTAGATAGAGTTTCAAAAAATTGGAGTGTTTTAGTTTTAAACGATTATGAAGCTGTTTTACCAATTTCTTGGCAGCGTAAGTTGTTCTTTAAATATAGTAATCAACCATATTTTAGTCAGCAATTAGGTGTTTTTTCAAAAAAACAAATTTCAAAAGAATTACAAGAAGAGTTTTTATCTCAAGTACCTGGTCAATTTTTTAAAGTTGTTATTCATTTAAATTCTCAGAATTATTCTACAGAAAATACATCAACATTAAAAAACTATAAACTAAGCTTAAATACTGATTATGATTCTTTAAAAAAAAGGTTTTCTAAAGGAAGAAAGCACGCAATTAAAGTAGGAGAGAAGGCATCGCTTGTTTTAAAAGAAACAACTATCGACGAGTTGATTAAAATACACAATGATAATTATCTATATAAGATTCCGTATAATGTTTTAAGAGAATTATCAAAATCTATTCTATCAAATAAAAAAGGATTTTTATTGGGAGTTTTTGAAGACGGGCAACTGTTGGGTGGCGCACTTTTTACAAATCATAATAAACGAATAACCTATTTGTTTGCAACTTTCACTGCAAAAGGTAAAACTTTACAAGCATCTAGTTTTTTACTATCAGAGGTTATTAAAAAACATCAACAAACTGGTATAATTCTAGATTTTGAAGGCGGTAATATGCCAAATATTGCCAAATTTTACCGAAGCTTTGGCGCAGAAGAAGAAAACTATTTTGCTTTTAAAAGAATTTTTTTATAAAGCTTTTTAAAGCAAATAAAAGAGAACAAACCTGTTAGCCACATTAATAAAGCAGAAGTTATTGCAGCACCCTTAATGCCGTATTTTGGTATCAAATAATAATTACTAATTATATTTATTGTAAGCGCAATACTAGCAATATAATAGTTTACGTGCGCTTTTCCGATAGACGAAAGTAGGTTGCCAAATAAACCTCTTAAAATAAATATTCCAGAAATTCCAAGCATTAAAATAAAGAAAGTTGTTTGGTATTTAATAAAGCTTTCGTCTAAAAGACCTAGTAAAAAACTACCAAAAAAATAACTAAAGATAATTAATAAGAAACTTACTATAGTAAACAGTTGTATGTAGCTTTTTATATACGTTTTAATGTGGTTTTTGTCTAATATTTTTTCTGTAAAAGCAACAAAATCAGTGTTTATGAAAACTCTTGGTAGAAATAGTAAACTAAACGGAATAATAGAAACATATCTATAATTTGTTACCATTTCTGCATCATTTATTAAGTAACCAATTAGTAAAATATCAATAGCAAAAAGTAATTGTGTAACAACGTTAGATAAACTAGCAAAGAAACCATATCGCCAGAATTGAAAATTTAATTCTGAAACTATTTTTATTTTAGTTGCTTTAATTTTTATCTTTTTGATAAAAAATAATGACGATAAAATAGGTGACAACAATAAAGAGATTATATAACCATTTTCTTGATAATAAAAGGTTAAAACGGTAATTAGAATTAAGAA
>JAHDHO010000056.1 GCA_020631275.1 Polaribacter sp.
ATCGAGCGAACTTGATACAAAATAGATGTTTTTATTTATAAATTTTGAAATAAATGGTGTGTTATTTTCGAATGAAATTATCGAAGAAATATTTCCAGTAATAGGGTAGTGGTTGTTTACTGAAGGATATTGAAAATTTGAAATATTTTTTGAAAAAACATTTTCAAATATTGGATGCTTAAAATTAATTGAAGTTATTTCAAGGGTGTCTTTTTTGATGTTTTTAATCGAGCCAATTTTTAAATTTTTAAGAAATAAATTATAAGAAGAAATGTTTGTTTTTTGGTTCGGAATAATTACTAAATTCCCTCCGTTTTTTAGAAAATCTTCTAAACTATTTTTTAGAATTTCTGGTATTTCTTTTAACTCGTTTAAGACAATTAATTGCTGATTTTTTAGCTCATTATAATTTACATTTTGTAATGATTTTTCTGAAAAATTAAATTCATTTTTAGTATAAATTTTATGCAAGAAATTAGCGCTATTTCCAATAGAAAGAATATTGGTTTTTTGCGGGTTATTTAGTGAGAAATAATAGGTGTTGTCAAAACTAAAAGTATCGTTAAAAGTGATGGTTATTTTTCCAGAAAAAAATAAAGAATTTTTTACTGTGAAAGAAATTGTTTTTTTTGTGTTTTCTAGAATAGGGAAGGTTTGCTTACTTATTAGAATTTCTTTGTTAAAAATTGCAATTGGTATATTGTTTTGAGTGACACCAGAATTATTGATAACAACATTTACTGTAAAGTTTTCACTATTCTTATTATTGATAAAAACACTGTCTATAGAAATATTATTTTTTTTGCTAGATTGTAGTTGAATTAACGATATTTCTTGTGTTACATTTGTAAACTCATTTTTGTAAGTATTCTGAAAATCAGAAATTAAAATGTTTTTATTTAAAGTGTTTGTTTTATTTTTATTGTTTAGATTTAATTTTAATAAAACGTTCTTTATATCTGTGATTTTTGATGTTTTTTCTACTTTTAAAAGTACATTTTTTAATTCGTTACTACTAATGTTTTCATAAAAATTAGTGTTGGTTAATAAACTGTAAGAACTTTTATTGTCAGAACTTTCAATAATTTCTTGTGCTGCAATTTTTAGTAAATCGCCTTTTTCTCCTTTAGTATTTGTACTTAAAGAATTGTCTAAGTAGATAAAATTATGCTGTTTTTTGTCAATATTTTTATTACTAAAATATGGTTGCGAAAAAGCAATAACTATCGCGCTAAATAATAGCAGTCTAGTAGCTAATATAAGCCATTTTTTTATGCGTGAACTTTTGCGTGTTTGTTGCTGAATTTTTTGAAGAAAAGCAACATTTGAAAATGATATTTTAACGAATTTTTGTAACTGAAAAAGATGTACAATTATGGGGATAATTAGTAGTGCTAAAAAATATAAAATTTCAGGGTTTTTAAATTGCATCTATACAGTAAATATTCATTTTTAAAAATATAAATTTATTACAAAAATTACGATTAAAAAACTCTTGTTAATTACTAATTAAAACTTTTCGAAAACACCTAAACCAAACAATGCAAAATCGTATTTTACAGGATCTAATTTGTCTAGTTTTCTTAAATTTTTGTCTAATTCTGCTACCGCTTTCCAATCGTTTTGTTTTCTTAAAAGAAGTTTTAATTTTCTTGCAACATTGCCAGAATGTACATCTAAAGGGCAAGATAAATTGGCAGGTTTATGGGTTTTCCAAAGTCCGAAATCGACTCCGGTTTTATCGTTTCTAACCATCCATCTTAAAAACATATTTATACGTTTTGCTGCAGAGTTTTTTAATGGATCTGAAATGTGTTTTAAAGTTCTATTTTGGTGTTCAATTTCGAAAAAAACTTGCTTAAAATGATGAATTGAATTTTGGTATGTATTCGATTGATCATTAATTTTTAAGACGTTTTCTAAGCCATCATGATTTATATAAATGTTTTGTAAAGACTTTATAAATTGTGTTAAATCAATATGATTAAAAGTTCTGTGCACAAAACTTTCTAAACCTTTTAAATCGTTATTTGTATGGTTTAAAATAAAATCATGAGGCGCATTATCTAGCATTTCCATCATTTTATTCGCATTACGAATAATCATGGTTCTATTTCCCCAAGATATAATTGCTGTTAAAAAACCTGCAATTTCAATATCTTCCTTTTTACTAAATAAGTGAGGTATCTGTATTGGGTCTGTTTCAATAAAATTAGGATTGTTATATAATATAACCTTTTCGTCTAAAAACTCTTTCAGTTCTTTTTTGTTCATATTATTCGAATACAAATCCTATAACCATTAATATACTATTGTAGCTACCGTGTAATAACATAGACCAAATTAAGCCAAATTTAACTCTTATATAACCAAAATATGTACCTAATATGATTTGTGGTAAAACTAATAAAGGGGCTGCGATTAAAACATTTGTTGTGATTTCGAAATTAGAGATATGAACCAAGCCGAATAAAACTGCAAAAACGTAAAAAGCAATTTTAAAAGATGTAGGTTTTTTAAAAGTTGTTATTGGTGCTCTAAATATTAATTCTTCTATTACAGGAGCTACAATTCCGCCAGTTAATAATATTTGAAATAAGCTTAAGTTTTTAAACATCTCGTCAATCTTATGATTGTCCATGTTTACAAAACCTATTTCATCTAAAATTACAAAAATTGGTGATATTACTAATCCTGTAGCAATACTTATTACTAATAAATGTAAAAATATTTTAAATCGATATTTTGTGTCAGTATTTGTGTCTTCAAGATTAACAGGGTTTTTAATGTAGTCGATTAAGTTTAAAAAAGTTTCTTTCATATTATGGTTTACTACATTAGTGTTTCAATAAAGTTATATGTTACAAAATTAAATGATTTTACCGTCTTTCATGGTTAATTTTCTGTCTGCCATTTCTGCTAAATCTTCGTTATGCGTTATCAAAACAAAAGTTTGACCAAATTCATCTCTTAATTTAAAGAATAACTCGTGCAAATTTTTGGCAGATTCACTGTCTAGATTTCCACTTGGTTCATCAGCTAAAATTACTGAAGGATTATTAATTAAAGCTCTTGCAACTGCAACTCTTTGCTGTTCTCCACCAGAAAGTTCGCTAGGTTTATGGTTTACTCGATGGTCTAAACCTAAAAAAGATAAAATTTCTAAAGCTTTGGTTTCTGTTTCTTTTTTAGACTTATTTCCTATAAACGCAGGAATACACACATTTTCTAGTGCTGTAAACTCTGGTAAAAGTTGATGAAATTGAAAAATGAAACCAATATGATTGTTTCTAAATGATGAAAGTTCTTTATCTGATAGGTTTTTTAAAGAAATATCATTTATTGATAATTCGAAATCTTGCTCTTTTAGAGGTTTGTCTAAAGTACCTAAAATTTGAAGTAGAGTGGTTTTACCAGCACCAGAAGGACCAACAATTGCCACAATTTCTCCTTTTTTTACATGTAAATTTACTCCTTTTAAAACTTCAACATCATCATAATATTTATGAATATTTTTTCCAACTATCATATTTCTTCAAATTTAAAACGAATGTATAAAAAAGAAATCAGAAACACTTACGGGCGTTTCTGATTTCAAATTCAAATCTTAAATAATATTGTAACTAATTAGCTAAAAATATTTTTTATACGATTGTAGTCGATAAAATATACAAACCTTACAGATAATGTGTGTTGTTGTGGTTGATCGAATAAATTATCTAAGTTTTTGAAGAATTTTAAGCCAGAATTGTTATTCGAATCAAAGATAGAATTTCTGTAAAATACTATCAATTGACTTCCTGGTGCAAATTGCCAGAAGTAGTTTAAATCTAAGTTCCAACTGTTAAAATTTAAATCGTTTGTAGTATAATTATTATTAACAACTAAACTTCCATCACTATTTAAATTATAAAAACTGTTGTATGCAACATCACTCCAATAATGTCTAAAGCTTAAAGATAAAGAAGAATTTGTACTAAAACTATATTTACCGGAAATGGTATTTGTATAACTTTTTCTATCTCTTTGACCAAAAACAACATCATTATTAACTTGATCTACATAACCTTGATCGTTTTTGGTTTTATTGTAGTTTAATCTATATTGTAGTGAAAATTGATTTGTAAATCTATAACGCGGACTAATGCTTACACCGTAAGATTGCTGCGGGTGATTGGTGAAATTTGTGAAATATCCGTTGGCATTAAGTTCTAATTTTTTTTGAGAGTTTGTAGAAATCCAACCATTTACATTCATTCTTTCTGGTCTTAGAAAGTAAACTCCGCTAGTTGTACCTTGTCTTGGTTCAAAGTAATCTCTATTTTTAGAACCATAGTTTAAATTACCACCAAAAGTAAAACGTTTTTTAGTTTGTGCACTTGCGTTAAAACCAGCTTCGTAGCCAGTATAAGCACCAGAAAAATGCTGAAAATTAACTTGATTGTAAAAGTTAAAGCTGTAATTGTTAAATTTCTTAGTTGGTTGTAAAGTTCTCCAACCTGCACTTCCGTAAATTGCTTGTTGGTCATTAGAAAATAAAATTCCTAAGTCATTCGGATTAAAATCTTTGTTCTCAAAATTATAACCTATTTCCCAGTTCCAATGCCCAGAGTTATAACCAAAGCTATTATCAAAAGTATAACCTGTGTTTGGATTGTTGATGTCATCAGAAATATTACTCATTTTAAAAGAACCATCTGCATTGTATTTGCTGTCTTTAGTTTCTATGTGCCAATCTAAAGCTGTTACATTGGCATCTCTAAATCTACCATCTCTAGTTACATTTGTATTGATTAAAGTAACAGTAGAGTTTTGGTTAAACTGTTGATCTAATACCATAATGTTGTAGTTAGAAAATGGATTTATAGTTTCTTTTCTAGTGGTAACGGTGCTTGTAGTTGTTCCGCCAGACATCTGTTCTGTTGTTGTTCTAATTGTTGCTTCTGTAGTTTCTGTTATTGCATTAAAAAAGCCAATACCAAGACCGCTTTTAGTTCTTCCAGAAATTTTAATAGCGTTTAACATGGTAACTTTACCAGGATAATCAATTATTTTCTCGTTAACGCGTTTGCCGTTTGTATCAAAATTTTCTTGCTCTATTAAGTTTGATGCTATATTAAATTGATCTATTGGTCTACCGCCAACTCTTCTAGAATAAAATAAGTTTCCTTTATTAAAAAGTTCTGTACCTTCTGTAAAAAATTGTCTTTGTTCTGTAAATTGTTGTTCGAATGGACCCAAATTTAATTCAACATTATCAAAACCTACCTGACTAAAGTCTGGAATTAAAGTAGCGTCTAATGTAAAATTATCTGTTAAACCATATTTTAGGTCCATACCAACACTGTAGTCATACTCTGTTTCACCATCAAAACTAACAGAGGTTGCAGAAGCGTATGGATACAAATTTAATCTAGTTGGGGGAGTTATATTTTTAAAACCTTCTATTAAACCATCATATTGAGTCCATCTTCCAACAGAATTATCAATATGCGTCCAAGTATGTTGTTCGTTTAATTTTTCTAATCTTCTATGAAAATTAAATCCCCAAGATTGTACAGGTCTGTTTGCAAATCGTATTGCTCTATAAGGAAGCTTAATTTCTACATTCCAGCCTTTGTCTGTTATTTTTGTAGCGCTTTCCCAAACGGCACTCCAATTAAAGTCTTCATTACCGTTAGATACTTTTGCATCTCCTTGATTACCGGTAACTTGAACTATAAATTCAAATGGGTTTTGACCATCATCATTAGGATTAATTGTAACTAAGAAAAAATCTGCTTGACTAAAATTATCTCTAACGGCAAACTCTTGTGGTATACTCTTTGGATCTGGATCTAATAAATTTGCAGATATATAAACAGCTTCATCATCATAAACAACTTTTACAAATGTTTGGTATTCAGAAGAAACTAATTTACCATTGTCCGGTCTAAAAATCACAAAATCAGATAAAATTTCTGCGTCTTGCCATGCTTCATCTTCTAATAATCCGTCAATTTTTGGAGCTTTTGAAACTCTTTGTGTAGTAACTGTCTTTCTGTTTTTGTTGTTTTGAGCTTGTGTAATTAAGACACAAAATAAAGCTAATTTAACTAATAAAATTCTTTTAAACATTTGATTTTGGTTGATTTACGTTTAAATACAAAGCGAAAGTATCTAACCTTTAGAGACTCGTTTCATAAAATTGTGTTAATTATAGTAAAGACTTTACTTTTTTAGAAGTGTTACAAATAAGATGTGTTAAAATAATCTTAAAGAAATATATAGATATTTTTTATTTAAAAGGTTGCAGTTATAACCAATGAATTTGTATTTTTGTTTCTGTTAAAAACATTCACAAAATGAACTTACACGAATATCAAGGTAAAGAAATATTAAATAGTTTTGGAGTTAGAATTCAAAGAGGAATTGTTGCAAATACTCCAGCAGAAGCAGTTGCAGCTGCAAAAAAACTAACTGAAGAAACAGGTACAGGTTGGCACGTAATTAAAGCTCAAGTTCACGCAGGTGGTCGTGGTAAAGGTGGAGGTGTTAAGTTGGCAAAAAACTTAGACGAGGTTAAAAGTATTTCTGATGATATTTTAGGAATGATGTTAATTACGCCTCAAACTTCTGCAGAAGGGAAGTTAGTTAACCAAGTTTTGGTTGCAGAAGACGTATATTATCCAGGTGATGAAGAGCCAGATGAATATTACATGTCTGTTTTATTAAACAGAGCAACAGGTAAAAACATGATTATGTATTCTACAGAAGGTGGAATGGATATAGAAACTGTTGCAGAAGAAACTCCGCACTTAATTTTTACAGAAGAAATAGATCCTTTATTAGGTTTAATGCCTTTTCAAGCGCGTAAAGTTGCTTTTAATTTAGGTTTATCTGGTGTTGCATTTAAAGAAATGACAAAATTTGTTACTGCTTTATATACAGCTTACATCAAATCAGATTCTTCTATGTTTGAAATCAATCCTGTATTAAAAACATCGGATTCTAAAATTATGGCAGTTGATGCTAAAGTATCTTTAGATGAAAATGCATTATATAGACATAAAGATTATGCAGCAATGCGTGATTTAAGAGAAGAAAACCCTATTGAAGTAGAGGCGAAAGCTGCTGGTTTAAACTATGTAGATTTAGACGGAAACGTTGGTTGTATGGTAAACGGAGCTGGTTTAGCAATGGGAACTATGGACTTAATTAAAGAATCTGGTGGTGAACCGGCAAACTTTTTAGATGTTGGTGGTACAGCAGATGCTGCAAGAGTAGAAACTGCATTTGGTATCATTTTAAAAGATGAGAACGTAAAAGCTATTTTGGTAAATATTTTTGGTGGTATTGTTCGTTGTGACAGAGTAGCACAAGGTGTTGTTGATGCTTACAAAAATATGGGAGATAAAATTACTGTGCCAATTATTTGTAGATTACAAGGTACAAATGCTAAAGAAGCAAAAGAATTAATTGATAATTCTGGTATGGAAATTATTTCTGCAACAGAATTTCAAGAAGCAGCTGATAAGGTTCAAGAAGTTTTAGAAGCTTAATTCTTAATAAAATATATTTAGTTAAAACGTCTCAATTTTATTGAGACGTTTTTTTTTCGAGTAAATTATAAAATTCATAAATAGATTACTTTAATAATTTTATTATAATGATTAAATTAATAAAAGTTATTTAAAGCATTGTCAAGTAATTACTTATGTGTTTTTTTAACTTCTAAAGATCATAAAAAAAATATATTTCATGTTAGTGCAGGATAGTTGGAACCTAAATGTAGATTATTTTCATCTTTTAACTAACCAAATTAATATAATATGAAAAATTCTAACATTAAAGTTAAAGTACTAGCTTTAGCATTATCATTGGGAGTATTTACTTCTTGTGAGCAAGAGAATGAAAACATCTTCTTAGATGAAGAAAATTTAAAATTAGAAGAAGTTAATGAAGTAGACTTTCAAGCTCGTCAAGGTAGAGATTGTCAAACTAATGATTTAAATTTTGTTATACCGAATGTCTACTCAGATAAAAATGCTGGTATAAGTAAATTTGTTGATGATAGAAGTTGTTCCTATGATTATGGTCAATCTGGTAACTTTGGAGTTTATCAATTAAATAGTGGAAATAGAAATGGAAGTTTACAAACTAGGATAGAGCGAACTACAGGAACTATAGGTTATTCTAACGGAGCGTCTTTAACTGTTAGTGGTACAGTAAAAATCCTTAATTCAGGTATTAAGAATATGTCGAGCTCTCCTTATGCTCCTTCTGATATGAGAGATGAAAATGGAACTTATATTGCACAAGTAAAAGGAAAACACACAGGTGGTGGTGGATCACCTGATCCAGCCATCATGTTATTTATTGCTAAACCAGCGAGGTATAACAGAGGGTCGATTAATAATGGTGGTGCAGTTTGGCTTGATTCAAGTGGTTATCCTGGAATGTATCATATTTATGCTGAGCTTATTAGGAAAAGAGGAGGCTCTGGACCTAATGGGAGAAGATTAATATATATTACTAGTGTTTATCGAGATAGTGAATTTAGTTTCAACGTCACTTCTAGGTTTACTTCTAACAATAATCATTATATAGATTATAATATTAATGGTTCTTCTAATTCTCATAAAATATCTAGACAAACTGTAAATGGTCATCCTTCAAATCCAGTAGATACAAAAATAAGAATGGGAGCATATAGATGTAAAGGAGGATATGCTGATATTAGATGGAAAAATAATTTATGGACTAACAAACCTAAAAATAGATAGTAAAAAAATCTTTAATTATATTTCGTTTAAAATATAATTAAAATTACTTCTTCAATAAAAACTACTCGCTTGAGTAGTTTTTTTGTTTTATATCTTAATCATTTAAATAAATAAAATTGTTTTTCAATATATTTTTAGAGTTTGAAGTTTTATTGATTTGAAATTAAGGGGTTATCTTATAAGCTGTAAGAGCAGAAACTATATTGAGTATCTAACGTTTTGACAGAGTAGCAAAGGTTGTTGTTGATGCTTACAAAAATATGGGAGATAAAATTATTGTGCAATTATTTGTGGATTACAAGGTACAAATGCTAAAGAAGCAAAAGAATTAATTGACAAATCTGGTATGGAAATTATTTTTGCTACAAAATTTAAAGAAGCAGCTGATTAGGTTCAAGAAGTTTTATAAGCTTAATTCTTTTAAAAAAATATTTTAAGTTAAAACGTATTAATAAAATAGAAACGTTTTTATATTTCATATTTTAAATTGTATTTTTAAACTATGGTATTTAAAATAAGATTATTTGTTATTATTTTGATGCTGTTTTTTGTGAAAACAGCAACATTGCAAGCCAATGATTTATATTTGATAAATAATGCTTCTATAGAATCTTTTCAGGATAATACAGTTCTAATTAAAAAAATTAAAGCTAAAATTGATGCTTTAAGTAAAAGAAGAGTCAAGCTAAAAGAATTAAAAAAATGGTCTAATTCTCAAGAGAAAAAATATAATTTGCAATTGAGTAAGCTTAACAATAGTTTAAAAAAGCTGGGTGAAGAATCTGAAATAACTTTAAATGTAGAGCAAATTGTTGCTAAGCTTCAAAAGCAATTGAAGTATTTAAATAATGCAAGAGTTAATAGTGTTGCAAAAAATAAATTCACTCAAAGAGACGATTCTATTTATAAACGGAAAGCTGGTAAATTAATTGATAGTATTTTAAGGTTAAGAAGAAGTGTTGAATAATTTTTTATACTTTATCTTTTAATGCTTTTATTTCATCACGTAATTTTGCAGCAACAATAAAATCTAAATTTTTGGCGGCAGCTTCCATTTCTTTTCTTTTATCTCGAATTCTTTTTTCTATTTCCTCTTTAGGTAAATACTGTAAGTCTTGCTCTGCTGCAACTTGTTTTGCATTGTCATAATGATAACTTGAAACTGCAGATTTAGATAAAGTATCGTCTATTTTTTTGTTTATTTGAGTAGGAGTAATATTGTTTTTAGTGTTATAAGCTATTTGTTTTTCTCTTCTTCTATTAGTTTCATCAATAGTTTTTTGCATACTTTTAGTAATCTTATCCGCATACATTATCGCTAATCCATTTACATTTCTTGCAGCTCTACCAACGGTTTGTGTTAAAGATTTTACATTCCTTAAAAATCCTTCTTTATCTGCATCTAGAATAGCAACTAAAGAAACTTCTGGTAAATCTAATCCTTCTCTTAGTAAATTAACGCCAATAAGAACATCAAATAAACCTTTACGTAAGTCTTGCATAATTTCAACACGCTCGAGTGTGTCTACATCAGAATGTATGTATCTACACCTAATGCTAACTCTGGTAAGATATTTTGTTAATTCTTCTGCCATTCTTTTAGTTAGAGTTGTAACAAGTGTTCGTTCGTCTTTTTCAACCCTTAATTGAATTTCTTCGATTAAATCATCTATTTGATTTAAACTTGGTCTTACTTCTATTGGTGGATCTAATAATCCGGTTGGTCTTATAATTTGTTCAACAAAAACTCCTTCTGTTTTTTGAAGTTCATAATCTGCAGGTGTTGCAGAGACAAAAATTGTTTGATTTTGGATCGCCTCAAATTCTTCAAATTTTAAAGGTCTATTGTCCATTGCGGCAGGCAATCGAAATCCGTATTCGACTAAATTTTCTTTTCTACTTCTATCGCCGCCATACATTGCATGTGTTTGTGGAACAGTAACATGGCTTTCATCAATCACCATTAAATAATCATTCGGAAAATAGTCTAGAAGGCAGAAGGGTCTTGTACCTGGTTCTCTACCATCTAAGTATCTCGAGTAATTTTCGATACCAGAACAATAGCCTAATTCTCGAATCATTTCTAAATCGAATTCTGTTCTTTCTTTTATGCGTTTTGCTTCTAAGTGCTTACCAATTTCATTAAAAAAATCTACCTGTTTCATCATATCTTCTTGAATCTGATGAATGGCATTTTGTAAAACATCCGGAGAAGTAACAAATAAGTTTGCAGGATAAATACTTAATTCTTCAAAAGAGTTTATAACAGAATTACTTTCTAAATCGAAAAGTTCAATTTCCTCAATCTCATCACCAAAAAAATGAATTCTATATCCATTATCACCGTAAGAAGGATAAATGGTTACAACGTCTCCTTTAACTTTAAATGTACCGCTTTTAATTTCGTGTTCTGTTCTAGAATATAAACTTTGTACTAATTGATGTAAAAATTTTGTTCTAGAAATTTGTTGACCTACCTGAATAGGAATTACATTTTTCTTAAATTCCGTAGGATTACCAATACCGTATAAACAAGATACAGAAGCAACAACTAAGACATCTCTTCTACCAGAAAGTAGGGAAGAAGTGGTGCTTAATCTTAACCGCTCAATATCTTCATTTATAGATAAATCTTTTTCTATATAAGTACCGGTTACAGGAATATATGCTTCAGGTTGATAATAATCATAATAAGAAACAAAATATTCTACAGCATTATCAGGAAAAAATTGTTTAAACTCAGAATATAATTGTGCCGCTAAAGTTTTGTTATGAGCCAAAACCAATGTTGGTTTTTTAACTTCTTTTACAACATTTGCTACTGTAAACGTTTTACCAGAACCTGTTACACCTAATAGCGTTTGAAATTTCTCGCCAGCATTAACACTTTCTGATAATTCTTTTATTGCTTGTGGTTGATCTCCGGTAGGAGAAAAGTTTGAAACTAATTTAAAATCCATGATGTAAAAATACGGATACTAAATGAGAATTTATTTTCTTAATAACGAAAAGTGACCAGTTTGTTTTCTAATATTTCCGTTTACATCTTTTAGAACGGCGTTGTACCAATAATCATTTGTGGGTAAAAGTTTACCATTGTAAGTTCCGTTCCAACCATTTTCTGTTTTCAAGTCTATAATTTTAAGAACTTTACCAAATCTATCAAATATTTGTAAATCAACATCCGTATAAAAATTATTATCAATTCCAGAAATGTTCCAAGTATCATTTACTCCATCTCCATTCGGTGTAAAATGTCTTTGAAAATAAATAAATGAAATTTCATTTGTATTTACAATTCCGCATTCATTTCTATCTCTAATGTAAATTTTATTGAGACCAGTTGGTACATTGGTAAAAGTATACGATAAATTATTATCACCTTTTTTAAAGTCGGATAAAGAGTTAGTATTTAAGGCGTATTCATAATCACCCAAACCTTCTACATTTATAGTGATAGTATTATTAAATCCTTCATCTTGATTATCAATATATTTTATTGAAATATTTTCTGCGATGCTAGATTCTTGAACAGAAAATGTTTTGTAACCGGTAGTTTCTATATCATCTTCATTTCCGGGTTCATTAGGATAATACCTATTAATTAAAACTTTATAAATACCACCTTTGTTAATGATTAATGTTGAATTTGTTTCATTTGGAATCTCTATAGAGTTTAAAAACCATTTGTAATTATCTATAGAGTTACCTGTGTCTGAAGAAATATTTTTAGTTTCTAAAACAGGAGAATTGTTAGGGAAGTTTAAACAAATGATATTAGGATTAATTACATTTAATGGTTCTGGAAGTTTGTTAACAAATAAGTTAAATTCTGCGATACCTTCACAAGTATTACCTTTAGAAATTCTTAAATAAATTTTAGTGCCATTACTGTATCTGTTTGCCGTGTAAGGTGCTGTTATTTCGTTAGTTTCTTTAGCTGCATCTTCTGAAGTTAAATAGTATTTAAATTGATATTCACTTCTATTAAAAACACCAGAAGAATTAGAAATTACTTTATCTATTTTCTCATCTAGATTAAAAGTTGCGTCGTTAGACCCTTTACTAAAGTTAGTTATATCTGTAGAGGCGTTATTTTCTGCTTTGTAAATGTTTTTAAGTTGATTAAAGCCAGAAGTTGTTGGTGTAACTTTTAATTCTATTTGCCCAAATACAGAGCAACCAGTTGTATTATTGGTTACTTTTACTTTTAAAATATGTGAATTTGTAATTGCAGCTTTTCTATTAATATAACCAACTTTATTATTTATAAGCGTATCATCTAATTCAAAGAATTCAACAGAAACATCTGCAGCATTGTTTGATAATTCCATTTCTTTAGCTTCTAGATTGAAAAAAGTTTTTCCGTCTAAAGAATTAGTATCATAATCACATTGATTATAGATTATTGAATTATTAATTGTCGGAATCGATTGAAACGCTACTTCTACAGAACTATTGTATGTTTTTTCGTTACCACAACTATCTGTAGATTTTATTTCTAAATTATATTTTCCAGAACCGTAGTTTGTATCTGTAAGTTCTAAAATTCTTGTGGTTACTTTAATTGATGAATCTCCTTCTTTTGTCCAAAGATAATTGTAGGTACCTAAAGAAACTTCTTCTAGTTTTGGTTCTAATTTTAAACTTTGATTAACACAAACATTCTGTATATTATTACTTAATACAATGGTAGGGTCGTTTACATCTACAATATCAACAGGTTTAAAAAAAGATTGTATAAAATGTGGTAATGGTAGCTCTACCTGTGCCTAAGTCGATTCCATTATTTATATAAATAATTTCACTAGCATCATCATCTGGGTTTTCAATAACACCAAGAAAAGGGTTTCCGGGTATTGAATTATATATTTTTCCGTTAGGACCTAATTGTAAACCACTTCGATATCCTGTTTGCGAACTAATTAAAGCCTTAGAGCCAGCTACATCTGCTTTTGTTAAATCGAATTGGTAAATGTTGTTTTCATTGTTGAAAGTTGATACATACAATTTATTTGATTGTTGTGAAAATTCTACGCCATAAGGTGCTCCTTCGGTATTAGGTTCTGTTAGTCTTTTTATATTTCTGCTTACTACACCTGTGTTAATATCAAAATCTAAAAGTACTAAGCTACCACCTCCAAATGAACCAAACCCTTCATTATAATCTGCCATTGCAATTTTAGAGCCGTCTGGAGATACTTTTAAATAACCTCTTTTATCAGTTAAGTTGTAAAAAACGCGACTAATAACAGGATTATTATTATTAACACCTGTACTTGTAATTTCATAGGCAAAAAAATGATTTTCTACTACCGATAATACCCAAATAGAACCACAGCTTCCTTGAACTGCAGTAACTTTTTCTGACCAAGAATAAGATAAGTCTTCACCAGTGTAAGGGTTTGTATCTAAACTCACAGGACCTGATATTACTTCACCTAAACCACCGTTTAAAGACAAATCTATTGTGTAAAAGTTAAAACCAGGGTTAACGGGATATGAAGCGTTACCAACAAAATTAGTACCAACAGTAAAAAGATAATAAAGGTTTTTGTTAGTTGGGTTTGGAACAAACAAAGCAGACTGTGTACTAGAAGGGTTTCCTTCTAAAGAAGTAGCTAATCTGCCATCTGTAAAAGTCATTATTTCATGATTCGAGTTGTAAAGAGTTATTCCGTCTGAATAAAATAATAAATCACCATCTGAATTTGAAATTGAAGAACATCCCTCATCTGTACTTAATTTACCATTACTTAAAGCTCTAGGTTCTGCTGTACTAAAATCTAAACCTGCATTTTCTCCAAAATACCAAAAATTAGCTTCTTTTTGAGAATAAACGTTTAGAACAAAAATTAATAAAATAAATGTAAAAAAATTCCTCATTTGATGTAATTACTATGAAATCATCAAATATATTTAAAATGTACTACAAATCTCTCTTTTTTAACAGTGTAAACGATAAATAAATAAAGATAAACGTCCAAACTGAAGCAATTAATATGGCAGAAAAATCTACAGCGTAACTTTTTGTGAAAGTTTCTCCTATTTGGTTTGCTACAGATCTAACAGCACCTAATCTTGTAAAAGGTTCTTTTATTAGGTTTGCCATAGACTCGAAAGGTAAAAACTGCATTACGCTATCTACTTTTTCACTTGTATTATCAGAGTCTTTAAATGTCCAGAATAAATATCCTTTAAACATGCTTTCTACAAATAACCAAACAACCATTGCACCAACAGCAAATGCTGATCTTTTTACTAAAATTCCGAAGAATAAACCCATTGAAAAGAAGGCTACTAACTTTATAAAAAAAGCAAATAAATATTCTAAACCCGAAGATATAATTGTTAATTCGTTATAATCAGAATAAAATAAACCTAAAATTAAAGACACAAAAAATACAAATACGGTAGAAACTAAGGCAAATACAATTACCGTATAGAATTTAGATAAAATAAATTCTTTTTTACTTAAGCCGTCTATTAAGTTTTGTTTTAAAGTTTTATAGCTGTACTCATTGGCCATCATAGAAACAATAACTAAGAGTAAAAAAAACTTTAAAATTGCTGCAATGTAGGTGTTAAAATGCCATATGTAAGGAAAGTTAAAAATTCCTATTTCTGCCAAATGAAATTTTATAGGACCAATATCAAATTTAATGGCAGCAATTAATGCAATACAAGTTAAAAGGCCGAAATAAATAAGTGAAAGTACTTTACTGGCTTTATTATGTTTTAATTTATGAAACTCTATAGTTAATAATCTTAACATGATATTAGGTGTTTTTTTGAAAGTTGAATTTTGTTTTATAGGTTAGCTAAAACAAAGAGTTAGTTGTTGTTTGTTAAATCTAAAAATTGCTGTTCTAAACTTGGCTTACGCTTTACTAAATGACTTAAAGTTATTCCTTTTTCGAATAGAAAAGTATTAAGTGTTGTTGCAGAAATAGCATCGTTTAATGTTGCGATAATAGTTTCATGCTCTTTTGTTACTTTATTTATAGAAGAATGATTTTCTAATTCTAAAAGTAATTTGGCTTCGTTTTCTTCAACTTTTAATTCAAATAAACCTTTAGAAGCAGTCATTTCATCAACTCTAC
>JAHDHO010000057.1:0-6224 GCA_020631275.1 Polaribacter sp.
AAAACAAAAACAAGTTTAGGAGTTACGTATTTAAATAGAAGTAAATTATATACTATCTGGTAGTTCACTTTTTGGTTATGAACGCAAATAAATACATTACTTACGAGTTAAACCCTATTTCTGTAAATTATACAAGACTGTCAAATACTACGGATGAGTTTCAGCAGATTTTAAACGATAACTCTTTTTTAGAACAAAGTTTTGAGCAACAATTTATTAGCGGATTAACATTTTCGTTTACTTATAATGAAATGCTAAACAATGCTAAAACACATCAATTTTACTTAAACTCTACATTAGATGTTGCAGGTAATTCTATAAGTTTATTGGCAAAAGAAAGCGAAACAAATGACGCAAAAGAGTTTTTAGGTTTGCAGTATGCACAATATGCAAAAGCAGATTTTGATGCAAGATATCATTACAACTTTGGTACAAATAAAAACCAAACCATTGCAGCTAGATTGTTTGCTGGTTATGGTTACGCATACGGTAATTCTGATGTTGTACCGTTTGTTAAACAATATTATGCTGGTGGGCCGTATAGTGTTAGAGCATTTAATATTCGATCTTTAGGACCAGGAACTTACAATGAAAATGATGTTGCAGATAACACAGATACTACAAGTAATTTTTTCGATAAAACAGGTAATATTCGTTTAGAAGCAAATCTAGAATATCGTTTTCCAATCTTTTCGTTTTTTAAAGGAGCAGTATTTGCTGATGCAGGAAATGTTTGGAATTCTAAAGCAAATCCAGATTTTGGTACTTCAGGTAAAGATAAGTTTACATCAAACTTTATTAATGAATTAGGTATGGGTGCTGGTTTTGGTGTTCGTGTAGATGTACAAGGTTTTGTAATTCGTTTTGATTTGGCAGCGCCTTTTCATGATCCGGCATTACAAGAAGGTAAACGTTGGGATTTTAGAGTAGATGAGCCTGTTTTTAATTTTGCAATTGGTTATTCTTTTTAAAAAGTATTAAAAGCCAGTAGCCATTTTTTCTAAGGCAATTCTGTTTAAAATTTTAATGTCTTTGCCTTTAAATTCGATAACTTTTTTCTTCTTAAGATCAGAAAGTAACCTTATGGCAGATTCTGTTGCAGTACCAATAACATTAGCAATGTCTTCTCTAGAAAGCTGTATGTTAATATTACCGTCTGTGTTTGTACTAAATTTAGTTTCTAAATGTAAAAGTGTTTCTGCTAAACGTTGTTTTACCGTTTTTTGAGCCATATCAACAATTAAATTGTCTGCTGTTTTTAAAGAACTGGCCATGTCTTTTAACACACTCATTGTAAAATTATTGTTTTTCTGTAAATCTCTAATAATTTCATCTTTAGGTATAAAACAAATTTCCATGTCATTTAAAGCCACAGCTTTTAAATTCGAAACTTCATCAGAAATTAAACTTCGCTCACCTAATAAATCACCTTTTTGTATTAAGCTTACAATTTGATTTCTACCGTTATCACTCATCTTAGAAACCTTACAAACTCCATCTTTAATACAAAAAACTCCATTAATATGTTCGCCTTCATCAAAAAGAATTTCGCCTTTTTTTATAATTTTTGAAGTTTTACAATTAGACATTCTTAACAATTCTTCTTTAGAAAGATGTTTTAAAGAATTAAACTGACGAACAATACATTGTTCACATTTACTCATGTTAAGAATGTTTTAGGTAAAATCAAAAGTAGTAAAAACCTGATAAATATCATATTTTAAAAGACACTCTTATTAGAAATTTGCAGTAGGCAAAAGAGTAAATATGAATTCTACACAATGTTATCACTGTGGCGATTCTTGTAATGATGGTTTAATTACGTTTGATGAAAAAAGTTTCTGTTGTAACGGTTGTAAAACTGTTTATGAGATTTTTTCTGAAAACGATTTAACGTGTTATTATAATTTTCAAGACAATCCTGGGGCAATTCCCTCGGAAATTAAAGGCAAATACGATTTCTTAGATTCTAAAGAAATTGCAACAAAATTATTAGATTTTTCTGATGTAAATATTGAAATAGTAACACTTTACATACCACATATTCATTGTAGTTCTTGTATTTGGGTTCTAGAAAATCTACATAAATTAAATGAATACGTTAGTGCATCTCAAGTAGATTTTCCGAAGAAAAAAGTTAGAGTTTCATACAATTCTGCTAAAACAACAATTAAAGAAATTGTGCTATTATTAAGTGTAATTGGTTACGAGCCTTACATTAGTTTAGAAGATTATGAAAGCGGAAAAAAAGCAGTAGATAGAAGTCTAATTTACAAACTTGGTATAGCAGGTTTTGCATTTGGAAACGTAATGTTTTTATCTTTTCCGGAGTATTTTGAAGTGGATGGTTTTTGGATAGAAAAGTATAAAAATATCTTTAGATGGTTAATGTTTTTCTTCTCGTTACCTGTAGTTTTTTATGCCGCAAATGATTATTTTATTTCGGCATATAAGGGTTTACGTTCTAAAATATTAAATATTGATGTGCCTATAGCTTTAGGGGTTTCTGTATTGTTTCTTAGAAGTTCTGTAGAAATAATTTTCGATTTAGGTACGGGTTTTTTTGATAGTTTAACCGGTTTGGTTTTCTTTCTATTACTCGGTAAATTTTTTCAGCAGAAAACCTACAATTTCTTGTCTTTTGAACGTGATTATAAATCGTATTTTCCTATTGCAGTCACGAAAATAACTAAGGATAATCAAGAAGAAACTGTACAGATTTACGACGTTGAAAAAGGTGATCGATTATTAATTAGAAATGAAGAATTGATTCCTGTAGACGGAATTTTAATCAACGGAAATGCAGACATTGATTATAGTTTTGTTACAGGAGAAGCAGATGCGGTTTCAAAAAAATCTGGCGATAAACTGTTTGCAGGCGGTAAACAACTTTCTGGAAGTATAGAAATGGAGGTTTTAGCTTCGGTTTCGCAAAGTTATTTAACTCAATTATGGAGTAACGATGTTTTTCAAAAAGAGCACAAGTCGCATTTTAAAACAATAACAGATAGCATTAGTAAAAATTTTACAATTGCAGTTTTGGCAATTGCTATTATAGCAACATTATTTTGGTTATTTAAAGATGTAAACAAAGCATTAAATGTTTTTACGGCAGTTTTAATAATTGCTTGCCCTTGTGCAATAGCTTTAGCGGCACCATTTACTTTAGGAAATATGTTGCGCATTTTTGGCAAACAAAAATTCTATTTAAAAAATGCTACGGTAATAGAGCAATTGGCAAAAATAGACACAATAATTTTTGATAAAACAGGTACATTAACAACACACAAAGAAAATACAATTTCTTATGATGGTATTAAGTTAAATATTCTTGAAAATAGAATTTTAAAAAGTGCTTTAAGAGCCTCTAATCATCCATTAAGTAGAACTTTATACAATACATTTTCTAGGTTAGATTCTGTGCCAATTTCTAAATATGAAGAGGTTGTTGGTAAAGGAATTGTTGCAAACTATAATAATGATGTTTTAAAATTGGGTTCTTCTAATTTCGTATTAAATTCAAGTGATTCTTCTAATTTAGATACGGCAATTTATATCAGTTTTAATGGTGTTTATAAAGGTAAATTTACTTTTAAAAATTCTTATAGAAAAGGCGTAAAAGCGTTGTTTCTATCTTTAAAAAATAGGTTTAATTTATCTGTGGTTTCTGGTGATAATGAAGGTGAAAAAAACTATTTACAAAAAAACTTACCAAAAGGTACAAAGTTGCTATTCAACCAAAAGCCAGAGGATAAATTAAATGTTATAGCACAGCTTCAAAAAGAAAATAAAAAAGTGGCTATGATTGGCGACGGTTTAAATGATGCTGGTGCTTTGGCACAAAGTGATGTAGGTATTGCATTGTCAGAAAATATCAATGTTTTTTCGCCTGCTTGCGACGGAATTTTAGATGCATCAAAATTCTCTAAAATAGCAACGTTTATTAACGCATCAAAAAAGGCTATCAAAATTATAAAGTATAGCTTTTTACTGTCTTTATGTTACAATTTAATTGGTTTAGGTTTTGCAATTACGGGTAATTTGATGCCTGTTGTTGCAGCTATTTTAATGCCTTTAAGTTCTATTAGTATCGTAATTTTTACAACAATTTCTACCAATATTTTGGGTAAAAAAATAAAATAATATGCAAAATTCTTTAATTCAGAAATATAATATTCCGGGTCCTAGATATACAAGTTATCCTACTGTGCCTTTTTGGAACAAAGACGGAATCGATAAAAATGTTTGGATCAATTCTTTTAAAACTTCATTTAAAGAAAGCAACACATCTGAAGGAATAAGTATTTACATTCATTTGCCATTTTGTGAGAGTTTATGCACTTTTTGTGCGTGTCATAAGCACATTACCAAACGTCATGAAGTAGAAGAAGAGTATATAAAAACAGTTCTTAAAGAGTGGGAATTGTATGTGGCTTTAGTTGATGAAACGCCAATAATTAAAGAGTTGCATTTAGGTGGCGGAACACCAACTTTTTTTTCAAAAGAAAATTTAGAATATTTAATGGATGGTGTTTTTTCAATTTCAAAAAAACATCAAAATGCAGAATTTAGTTTCGAAGGACATCCAAGTAATACTTCAAAAGAGCAACTACAAACTTTATATAATTGTGGTTTTAGAAGGGTAAGTTTTGGTGTGCAAGATTATAATGAAAAAGTACAGAAAGCAATTCATAGAATTCAGCCATTTGATGAGGTAGAAAAGGTAACAAATTGGTCAAGAGAAATAGGTTACACATCTGTAAGTCACGATTTAATTTTCGGGTTGCCTTTTCAAACCAAAGAGAACGTAATCGATACCATTAATAAAACCAAAGAATTACAACCCGATAGAATTTCTTTTTATAGCTACGCACATGTGCCTTGGGTAAAAGGAGTAGGGCAAAGAGGTTTTAATGAAAACGATTTGCCAGCAAATGAAGAAAAAAGAGAACTGTACGAAATTGGTAAAGAACTTTTTGCTGCATTAGGTTATGTAGAAATTGGTATGGATCATTTTGCTTTAAAAACAGATAGTTTATACAAAGCATCAGTAGATAAAACATTGCACAGAAACTTTATGGGATATACCGCCAATAAAACACAATTAATGGTTGGTTTAGGTATGTCTGCAATTTCAGATTCTTGGTATGCATTTGCGCAAAATGTAAAAACTGTAAAAGAATATCAGCAAATAGTAAACTCTGGCGAAATTCCAATTTTTAGAGGACACCTTTTATCCGAAGAAGATAGAATTATAAGAAAACATATTTTAAATATTATGTGTCATTTTACTACTTCTTGGCAAGAAGATGCCATGAAAATTAAAAATATAGAAAACCATTTGATTTTACTTAAAGAAATGGCGAATGATGGTTTAGTTGTAATTAAAGAAAATTCACTTTTTGTACCAGAAGCGGCAAGACCTTTTGTTAGAAATATTTGTATGGCTTTTGATGTGCATTTATTAAAAATGAAGCCCAAAACACAATTATTTTCTATGACAATTTAAAGATAAATTTTAAACATGACAAATGTCATATTTTAAGAAATGTATCAATATTATTTTTGTTGTATCAAATATCAGGCAAGATATGAGCGTAATATATTTACTACTTACACTAAGTATTTTAGTGGCATTAATATTTTTTATAGCATTTATTTATTCAGTTAAAAAAGGGCAATACGATGATTCGTATACACCATCTGTTCGCATGCTTTTTGATGATGAACTAATTATAGAAAAACAAGAAAAATCAACTTTAGACTAAATTTTAAATTATGGAAATGCAACAATTTTATTACGATAATAAAATCGTTAAAAAATTCATCTACGCAACATTACTTTGGGGAATTGTAGGATTCTCTGTAGGTTTATTGCTAGCGTTTATGTTTTTATTCCCAAACGTAACAGACGGAATTTCGTGGTTAAGTTTTGGGCGTTTAAGACCTTTACATACAAATGCAGTAATTTTTGCTTTTGTTGGTAATGCAATTTTTGCGGGCGTTTATTATTCTTTGCAACGTTTATTAAAAGCAAGAATGGCAAGTAACTTTTTAAGCAATTTTAACTTTTGGGGTTGGCAAGCAATAATTGTAGCAGCAGCAATTACTTTACCACTTGGGTATACTTCGTCTAAAGAATATGCAGAATTAGAGTGGCCAATAGATATTGCAATTGCCTTAGTATGGGTTGCTTTTGGTGTAAACATGATTTGGACAATTCT